>NZ_CAKJTP010000034.1:16635-20081 GCF_917627335.1 Protofrankia sp. CiT1
AAATCCCGGGTACCAGAGCCCGGGGCAGCAACAGAGCGCTGGCTATCAGGCCGGCGCAGGGCAGCAGGGCGTACCCGGCTATCAGGCGGGTCCTGGCTATCCGCCGAGCCCGGGGTACTACCCGGCCAGCCCGGCATATCCCGCCCCGCCAGGTTATGCCCAGAGACAATACGATGTATCAGCCCCATTCGGACGTGATCCGGTCACCGGCGAACCGTACTCGGATAAACAGAAGCTCGTCGCCGGCCTGCTGCAGATTTTCCTGGGTGTGTTCGGGGCCGGACGCTGGTACCTGGGCGACACCGCCATCGCACTCGCCCAGTTGTTCACCTGCGGTGGTTTCGGGGTCTGGGCGTTGATCGACGGGGTCCTGATGCTCACCGGCAATGTTCGCGATGTACAGGGCCGGCCACTTCGTGATTGATCAGGGCCGCTCGGTCGTGGGAACGAGCCGTACCCGCCTGCTGCTTGGCGCGGCCGCGGGCGCGCTGGGCGTGGGTTACCTTGCCGTTGTCGACCCGCACGATGCGGCCGCGGTCATGCCGGTGTGCCCGGCGAAGTTTGTCACCGGGCTTGACTGCCCGGCGTGCGGCGGGCTTCGGCTGGTTCACGATCTGTTGCACGGTCGGTTGCGGGCCGCGGTTCACGACAATCTCTTCGTGCTGCTCTGTAGCCCTGTTCTGGTCCACCTGGGCTGGCGGCGGGCACGGGCGGCCTGGCTGGGTGAGCAGGCACCTGTTCCCAGAGCGCTTGCGCACGGGCTGGCCGCTGGCGCGCTTGTCTGGATGGTCGTGCGGAACCTGCCCGGCTGGCCCCTGGCACCGGCGTCTGCCTGTTCGGCGCTGTGAGCGTCCTGGACCGTGGCCTGACCACGGTGGGTTGGCCTTGGCATGGAAGCCACCTCTACGGGCGGCGCGTCGTGCCGCCGAGGCTGCACCCGACGAACCTGGCTGCTCAAGCGGGTCAAGGCCTGTAGTCGATCAACGTGAATGATCGGATGTAGCGCTCAAATCCGCTCAAATCTGAAAACGAGCTCCTGCCCGTCCCGCATGGCCAGCCGCAGCCGTGCGCCACCCGGCACGTAGGTCTCCAGCACCCTGATCAGCTCGTCCGTATCGACCCCGACGCTTACGCGCAGGTCAACACTTTTGGTGATCTTACTTATGAGAACGCGCGCACCGCGCGTATCCTCCTGCCCGTTCACCCGCACTGTCCCGATTCGTCTTCCGCTGAATGGTCCGCGTGCCTGCTCTTCATGCCTCCAGCCGGGGCGGACGAAGGCGCGCGAACACGGCCGGAACTACTCGGTAGTCGGCGAGCCGGTACGCCTGGGCGTGTGCCTCGGCCGCACGTGCCGTCGGAAAGATCAGTAACGCACTGTCCGGGCGCCCGTCCGGGCCAAGCTCGACGATCACACAGGGGACGGACTGGTCGAGCCGCGGGAACCGGGGCTCATCGGACTGCCGGTGGAGCCGGGCGGACGCGACCGGCCGGCGGGTGTAGGTCTTTGGTGGTACCACGACATCTCCCATGTGCGTATCGGCTGGGTGGTCGGCTGGTTATCGTGCTGACGCGACACATTTCATGACGCTGCGCGACAGGTGGCTAGCTGTGATCGCGTGAGACGCTGTTGACGCATCCGTCACGCACGCCTCACGCACGTGTCGTTACGCTGGGCAGGAGAGGGTACGGGTGGACGATCAGGCTGCGGTTGCGCATCTTGCGGGGCGTATTCGCGTGTTACGCCTTGCCGCGGGCATGCAGAGTCTGGCCGAGCTCGCTCGGCGTACCAACCTGGACCGGGCTGGGATCAGTCGGGCCGAAGCTGGCCGGTTTCTGCCGTCCGATGTGGTCGTGGAGGCCATCGACACCGCGGTGGGTGCCGGTGGAGAGCTGGTGCAGCTCCGCGCGCGGATCCACCGGGCGCGGCACGGAATCGGCGAACCTGACGGCGGGGAGGTGAGTTCCACGGACAGGCGGGAGGTCTTCGAGCTGACGGCGGCCGGCATCCTCGCGGCGGATGCCTACCGGCAGTGGTCAGCCACCGGCCCGGACCCGCTGACGGTCGCCGAAATCGAGGACAAGGTCGACCAGCACGCGGCCGTGTTCACCACCACGGCGCATGACGCGCTCGCCCCGAAGGTGTTCGACACCTGGCGGCAGGCGGAGGGCAGGCTTCGGGATGCAACCCGCTTGCGGGCGCACCGGCGCCTCACCGTGGCCGCGGGCTTCTGCGCCTACATGCTGTGCCGGCTGGCGTTCAACATGGGGGATACGATCACGTCACGGCGGTTCCTCACCCTCGCCGAGAACCATGCCGAGGATGCCGAGGAACCAGTGCTGGCCGCGTCCGTCGCCGGGATGGCGTCCACGATGGCGTTCTACGGCGGCCGGTACGAGGATGCCGTCCGGGTCGCGGCGGAGGCTGCCCAGCGATTCCCCCACCCGTACACCGCGGCACGACTTGCCGCCTACGAAGCCCGCGCGCGGGCCGCGACCGACGATGCCCGGTCCGCGCGGGATGCGCTGTACCGGATGCGTCAGACGGTAGTCGATTTACCGGCGCGCCCCGGGATGTCCTCGTTCGGGCCAGCGGCGGCCGGCATGTTCGCCGGCGGAGTACTCGCCCGCATGGGTGCGGGCGACGAAGCCGAACCGATGGCCCGCGCCGCGGTGGCGCTGTACGACTCCGGCCACGGTGGCTTCGAGGAACGGGGACATGCACTGCTTGCGCTAGCCGCGGCGCTGCTGACGCGGGAGAGTCCTGAACCAGAAGAGGCGGCGGTCCGCACCTTGGCCGTGGTGGCGCTACTGGACGGCTGCTTGACATCGACCGTGGCCGCGAACCTGCGCCGTACCATGACCCAGTTACACCCCTATCGGGAGCTCGCTCCGGTCCGTGATTTAGAGGACGCTCTGTCCGCCCGTTCCCATCTCGTACTGACCGCCGGGAGCGCCCCGTGACCCTCACCCTCGGACCGCCGTCTGCTACCCGGCAGATCCCCACGGTGCTCACCGAACGGCTGGTCCTACGGGACTGGCGGGCCGAGGACATCGGCCCGTACTCGCGGATGACTCAGGATCCGGATATGAGCCGCTATACCGGCGGCGGGCCGATGGACGAAGAGGCGGTGTGGCGCCATGCCGCTTTCCAGCTTGGCCACTGGGCGTTGCGCGGCTTCGGGATGTGGATCATCCGAGATCGGCTGTCCGGAGAGTTCGTCGGCCGCGCCGGGCTGTATGAAGAGATGGGCTGGCCGGGTGTCGAGGTGGCCTGGACGGTGCGGCGCGACCGGTGGGGGCAGGGCCTGGCACCCGAAGCTGGCATGGCGGCGCTCGAGTTCGCGTTCGTCCACGTCGGTGTCGAGCGGGTCATCTCGATCTGCCACCCGGACAACATCCAGAGCCGCCGAGTAATGGAAAAGATCGGATTGATCCTGGATGGC
>NZ_CAKJTP010000034.1:20500-32212 GCF_917627335.1 Protofrankia sp. CiT1
AGGCCCGTACCGACGGGTGAGGCCCGCAGGCGCAGGCGGTCTGCCGTCGCTCATGATCCCCCATGTGCGTATCGGCTAGGTGGTCAGCTGGTTATCGTGCTGACACGGTACATTTCATGACGGTGCGTGACGGGTGGCTAGTTGTGATCGCGTGAGACGCCGTTGACGCACGCCTCACGCCTCACGCCTCACGCATGCCTCACGCACGTGTCGTCATGCTGGGCAGGAGGGGCACGGGTGGACGATCAGGCTGCGGTCGCGCATCTTGCGGGGCGTATCCGCGCGTTACGCCTCGAAGCGGGCATGCACAGTCTGGCCGAGCTCGCTCGGCGTACCAACCTGGACCGGGCTGGGATCAGTCGGGCCGAAGCTGGCCGGTTTCTGCCGTCCGATGTGGTTGTGGAGGCTATCGACACCGCGGTGGGTGCCGGTGGAGAGTTGGTGCAGCTCCGTGCGCGGATCTACCGGGCGCGACACGGCATCGGCGAACCGCAGGAGGTGAGTTCCACGGACCGGCGGCAGATGTTGGGGGCAGGCGCGTTCACCATGCTGTCCGCGCTTGCTGCGGACACCTCCCGGGAGATCGCGCGCGGCGACCCTGATCCGCTGACGCTCGTGGACATTGATGACGACATCGACCGCATCGCCGCGGTCTACGCCGTCACCCCGCACGCCGTGCTTCTTCCCCAGGTTGAACGGCGCTGGCTTCAGGTTGACGCCGCGCTGAAGGGCCGGAGCAGCCTGGCCGTACATCGCCAGTTGAGTCTGGCGGCCGGAAGGCTGTCCTACTTCGCTTCCCGGCTAGCGTTCAACTTCGGTGACTTCGCCATGGCTCGGCATCTCGCCGTGCTCGCCGGACAGTACGCCGAGCAGACGCAGGACACGGTGTTGCTCGCGTCGGTTGCCGGGATGCACTCGTCGATCGCCTACTACCGGAAGCGGTATGAGGCGGCCGTGGCTGTCTTCGACGGGTGCCCGTCTGATCCGCCGTACCTGCGTGCCCGGAACGCAGCGTACCGGGCACGCGCCCACGGACGCCTCGGCAACGCGGCGGCGGCCCGGGCCGAACTGGCGCTGATGCACCGCTCCCTGGCTGATGGACCGCAGCGGCTGGGGGACCTCCCGCTCGGGGAGGCGGCTGCGGGCATGTTCACGGCCGGCACTCTCGCGTCGATCGGGCACGGCCAGGAGGCGGAGCCATGGGCGCGGCAGTCCGTAGCCGCGCATGAAGCCGCCGGGCCGCGAGCGAACCGGGAGGAGTGGGGACATGCTCTGCTCACCCTGTCCGCAGCGTTGATCTCCCGGGAACGCCCAGAGCCGGAAGAGGCTGCCCGGGTCGGTATCCAGGTCCTGGACGTCGTCGATGGCCATCCCACCCACACCGTGACCCACCGCGCCGGGGAGATGCTGACCATGCTGGCCGACCATCGCGCGCTACCTGCGGTCAGAGACTTCCGTGACCGGCTCGCTGCCGCACCACGGGCGGAGCTGACGGCGTGAGCGGCCCGCTCGGCAAGCCGACCGTCATCGTCGTACCCACCGTGGTCACCGACCGGCTGATCCTGCGCTGCTGGCGGGCGGGTGATATCGACCCGTACGCGGCGATGAACGCCGACGAGGAGACTATGCGCCACCTCAACGGCACCTTCGACCGGGACGCTACAGAGCGGCTGATCAGCCATCTGATCGGTATGTGGGTGCTGCTCGGCCATGGCATGTGGGCCATCGAGGATAAGGGCACCGGCGAATTCCTCGGTCGGGCCGGGCTCTACTTCGGTCCAGGATGGCCCGGGGTCGAGGTCGCCGTGTCGATCCGCCGGGACCGCTGGGGGGAAGGACTCGGTATGGAAGCATGCCGTGCCGCGATCGCCTGGGGGTTCGCCACCCTTGCCGTGGGCGAGATCGTCACCTTCACGAACCGGGACAACGCCGGGATGAACGCGATCGCCCGGAAGCTCGGGATGACCTTCCAAGGTGAGGCGTCCGCCATCGGCCCATGGCGGGACAACAACGTTTACGCCATCACCCGGCAGACGTGGGAGGCCCGTACCAGCGGGTGAGGTCCGCAGGCGCTGGCGGTCTGGCGGGGTCCTGGCCTGAGGGCCGAAAACCCGTCTACGTGTTCTTGGCGAAGACCAGGCGCAGCCCGATAAGGGTGAGATGCGGTTCGTGATACGCCAGCGTCTCGCTTTCAGCAATGATCAACGAGGCGAGCCCGCCGGTCGCGATAACCACGGGCGCTGTGTCCAGCTCGTTGATGATGCGCCGTACCAGGCCGTCCACCTGCCCGACCACACCATAGATCATTCCTGACTGCAGCGCCTCCACCGTACTTTTCCCGATCACTGACCGCGGCGGTGTGAGCTCGACCTTCCGTAGCTGCGCGGCCCGCGACGCAAGCGCGTCAAGGGCGATCTCGATGCCGGGAGCGAGGGCGCCACCGAGGAACTCACCCCGGCTGGAGACGACATCCAGATTCGTGGACGTCCCGAAGTCGACAACGATCGCCGGCCCCCCGTACAGGTGGTGTGCGGCGAGGGTGTTCATGATGCGGTCGGCGCCGGCTTCCTTGGGGTTGTCGATGAGGATCGGCACTCCGGTGCGGGTGCCGGGCTCTACCACGACCGCGGGGATCCCGTCAAACGTCCGTACCAGCATGCGGCGGATCTCTCGTAACGCCGCCGGCACCGTGGAGCAGACCGATACCCCGTTGACGTTGTAGCCCCGCAGCAGCCCGCGGAACAGCAGTGACAGTTCGTCCGCCGTGGCGTGCGGGTCGGTACGTATCCGCCAGGAATCGATGAGCTCGTCGTTGTCGAAGACGCCTAGAACGGTGTTGGTGTTGCCGATGTCGATCGCGAGCAGCATCAGTCCGTCTCCGTCTCCGTGGCGCGACCGGGCTGGCCACCAGAATCCGGGCTCGGTTCAAGACTCAGATCGAGACCGAGATCCAGCGCGGGTGCGGAGTGGGTCAGCGCGCCCACCGCCAGGAAGTCGACACCGGTCTCGGCGACCGCCCGCGCGACCCGTAGCGTCAGCCCTCCGCTGGCCTCCACCCGCACCCCGGCTGGGTGCGCGATCGCGACCGATTCACGTAACTCCTCCGGGGCCATGTTGTCGCAGAGAATCAGATCCGCACCAGCTGCCACAGCCTCGATTACCTGGGCCGGTGTGTCGCATTCCACCTCGATCGGCAGACCGGGGAAACGGGTGCGCACGGCGGTGAAGGCCGCCAGCACTCCGCCCGCGGCGATCAGATGGTTGTCCTTCACGAGCGCGGCGTCCGCCAGCGACATCCGGTGGTTGACCCCGCCGCCGCAACGTACCGCGTACTTCTCCAGAGCACGTAGCCCTGGCAGGGTCTTGCGGGTGTCGCGGATCAATGCGCCGGTGCCGTTGACCGCGTCTACCCAGCGGCGGGTCGCGGTCGCGATCCCGGACAGGTGACATATCAGGTTCAGCGCGCTGCGCTCCGCGGTGAGCAGCGCGAGTACCGGGCCGGCCACGGTCAGGACGGTGTCACCGGGGTTCACCCGGTCGCCGTCCGAAAAAATGATCTTTGTGTTCAGCTCCCCGACAGGCTCGGCGACAGACCGCGGCGCCTGCTCGGCATCAGCCGTGTCATACCGTAGCCCGTACTCTTCGGCCAGAACCAGCTCGAACACCGCGGCCGCCACTGAGAGGCCGGCGACGATCCCGGGCGCACGTGAGACGATCGCGGCCCGGCCGTGCAGCCCCGGCGTCACGGTCGCGACCGACGTCGCGTCCACCGGTCCCGCCGGGCCGTCGGCAAGATCTTCAACAAGGGCCCGGCGGACGAGCCCGATGACCGCTTCCGGGTCGAGACCGGCGGCTAGCAGCCTGCCCCGGGTTGCCGCTGACAGTGGTGACACGCTCGGCGACGGCTCGCCGCCGGCCGGCGTGGGCAGCGACGCTGGGGGTGGCAGCGGCGGTGATGGCGGCATCAGGCGGCGTCCGACGCCCGCCCCGTGGCGGCGCTCGCGTCCGGGACGCGCGGGCCACCCGCGGCGTTTGACATATCCGAAATATCCAACGCCTCGTATGTCACTGATAGCTCACCCTCCGCATCCAGGCGGGTGAGGATGTGGCCACGCCACGCACCATCATCGGTGTCGGGGAAATCCTCCCGCCAGTGGGAGCCTCGCGTCTCGTGACGCATCGCCGCGGCAGCGACCAGCACGGTGGCGACCGTCCGCAGATTCGTCGTCTCCCAGGCGTCCGGCCCGGCTGTGACCGTGTTCCCGCCAGCCCGTGGCATCCCGAGGGCGGTGAGCGTTCTGGCGCTCCTGCGCAGGCTGTCCGCGCTGCGCAGCACCCCCGCGCCGTCGGCCATCGCCCGGGCCAGGCTGGCGCGGGTTGCGGGGCCGGTAAGCCCGGCCGAGCCGCGTCCCACCACCGGGTCCTCGGGCCGCGCCGGTGCCGGCAGCCCCCGGGCGAGGTCGGTGGCGATCCGGGCGGCGAAAACCAGCCCTTCCAGCAGGCTGTTGGAGGCCAGCCGGTTCGCGCCGTGCACGCCTGTGCACGCGACCTCGCCGCAGGCATAGAGACCGGGGACGCTGGTGCGGCCCCAACTGTCCGTCCGGACACCACCGCTGGCATAGTGCGCGGCCGGAGCGACCGGAATCGGGGCGCTGACCGGGTCCACCCCGGCGGCCCGGCAGCGGGCGGTGATCGTCGGGAAGCGGCGCAGCAGCGTGGAGCCGCCCAGCCCGCGGGCGTCCAGGTAGAGATGATCGACGCCCTGGGCCGCCATGACGCGCGACATCTGTTTCGCCACGACGTCGCGTGGGGCGAGATCCATCAGCGGGTGGACACCTGCCATGACAGCGGTGCCGGCGGCGTCCACCAGCCGGGCGCCCTCGCCGCGCATGGCCTCGCTGACCAGGGGCTGCTGGCCGGGCACGAGGTCGCCTCGGTTGTGGGCCGTACCGGCGGCGCCGGGTCCGGCCAGCCACAGCGCGGTCGGGTGGAACTGGACGAACTCCAGGTCGGTGACGATTGCCCCGGCCCGCAGGGCCAGCGCCACGCCGTCCCCCGTCGAGACCGGCGGATTCGTGGTCGAAGCGAATACCTGTCCCATCCCGCCGGTCGCGAGGATCACCGCGCGGGCGGTTACGGCGCCCACGCCGTCTGCCGTCCCCTCACCGAGGACGTGCAGGGTCACTCCGGCGGCGTTGCCGTCCGCGTCCAACAGCAGGTCGAGGACGAGCGCGTGTTCGATCACCTCGACACCCGGGTCCGCGCGCAGCGCCGCGATCAGTGCCCGCTCGACCTCCAGGCCGGTGGCGTCCCCGCCGGCGTGCACAACTCGGTTGCGCAGGTGGCCGCCTTCCCGGGTCAACGCGAACCCACCGGTGGAGCTGTCGCGGTCGAACGCGGCACCGAGGTCGGCGAGCTCCCGAACCCGGGCCGGGCCTTCGGTGACCAGGATCCGGACGGCATCGACGTCACACAGCCCGACTCCGGCGACCAGGGTGTCAGTCAGGTGATCGTCGGGGGAGTCCTCAGGAGCGAGCGCCGCGGCAATGCCGCCCTGTGCCCACCTGGTCGAGCCCTCGTCGAGGCGCGCCTTGGTGACCAGTAGCACCCGACCGCCGGGCACGGCCGTGCGGGCGTGCAGCACGGCGGTCAGCCCGGCGATCCCGGACCCGATCACGACGATGTCGGTTTCGCGGGTCCACCCCGGCCGGGGCGCGCCGAGCCGGCATGGCAGGACCGTCACGTACGGATCCGGTGGTTGGCCGATGCCTGGCCGGCTGACGCCAGCCGTCCCGCCGGCTGGATCGCGGCGCTCTGGGCGGCGTGCTGGCCGACGATGTCCCCGCGCAGGCTCGACGGGTCGTCCGGGATTGCCTGCGCCGGGTCGTCCCCGTGGGCGACGACCCGGTTGGCGGCATCCACGAAGAGCACCCGTGGAGCGAACCGGCGGGCGTCCGTATCGGTCATGACCGCGTACGACAATATGATCACCAGATCGCCGGGATGGACGAGCCTGGCCGCGGCGCCGTTGATCCCGATGACCCCGCTGCCCCGCGGGCCGGCGATCGCATAGGTCTCCAGCCGGGCACCGTTGTCGATGTCAACGATTGTGACCTGCTCGCCGGGGAGCAGATCCGCATCCTCCAGCAGGCCGGCATCAATCGTTACCGAGCCAACATAGTGCAGGTCGGCCTGAGTGACCGTGGCTCGATGGATCTTTGATTTGAGCATGGTCCGGAACACGGTCAGCCGGCCTCCTCGGGCAGCGTGAGCTCAATGTTGTCGATCAGTCGGGTGGTGCCGACACGAGCCGCCACCAGCAGCAGCGCCTGGCCGGTGCGTACCGGTGTCAGGTCGTCGGGACTGGCGAGAGTGAGGTAGTCAACGTCAATGCCGGGTTCGGACGCAAGGACGTTCCCGGCGGCCTCGAGCACCACGTCAGCGCCTTCGTCCGCGACGCTCACCCCCACGGCCAGCGCCCGCGACAGCGCGAGTGCGGCCTGGTGCTGATGGGTCGTCAGGTAGGCGTTGCGGCTGGACAGGGCCAGCCCATCCGGTGCCCGGACGGTTGACACCCCGACGACTTCGGTCGGGAAGGCGAGGTCTCGCACCATACGGCGGACAAGGACGAGCTGCTGGGCGTCCTTCTTGCCGAAGAAGGCCAGCTGCGGGCGGGTGAGGTGCAGCAGTGTCGCGACGATTGTGAGAACACCGTCGAAATGACCGGGACGGCTCGCGCCTTCCAGCAGATCGCCGAGTGGGCCGGCGCAGACCCGGACCGCCGGTGGGGCCTCGTGCACGATCGCCGGCGCGAAGATTATGTCCACTCCCTCGCGGGCGCATATTTCCAGGTCGGCGTCGAGCGTCCGGGGGTAGCGCGAGAGATCCTCCCGCGGGCCGAACTGGAGCGGGTTGACAAAGATCGTTACGATCAGTTGATCGGCGCGTGCGCGAGCGGCCCGGATCAGTTCGCTGTGCCCGGCGTGCAATGCCCCCATCGTCATTACGACCGCACGCGTTTGGTTGGGCACTAAAGGTAATGAATGCAGCAGTCCCTCAAGATCTGCTCGGCTGTGTGCCAGCGCGGGCTCTCCGCCGCCGGAGGGTCGGGGGCGCGCCGAAGTCGTGGTTCCAGCTTTGGCCATCAGTGTCGTTCCAGTCCTCGTGGGGGTACCGGACGTCGGCGGTCAGCGTAACGCGCCCGCAATCGCCCGCGCTCAACTGTTGCCCACCGCACATCGCACTCATGTCCATCTTCATGCCGGGGCGAACAGAAAGAGCTTCTATAAGAAGATCAACTAATGGCGACGGCAGTGGCCCGGCCTTGGCTTGTCCCGGCCTGACGGACATCCGCCCGCAGTTGACCGGAAGCCCGGAAAACACGGACACGGACACGGACACGACACGAGCACGGGCACGAGCACGGACACGGGCGGCTGGCCGCGACAGTGAAAGAACCGGCGCTGGCCGCGCACCGGGTCCGGTACGGACAGACGAGCATCCGGCGTGACCACGCGGCCGAACCCACCGGCACCGGACCACCGCGCGTCAGCCTATGCCGCGGCGATGTAGTCGGCGAAGGACATACCTGTCAGGCGTTCGTACGCCTCCACATAACGGGCGCGGGTGGCCTCGACGATCTGGTCGGGAAGTTCGGGGCCGGGCGCGGAGCGGTCCCAGCCACTGGAGATCAGATAGTCACGGACGAACTGCTTGTCGAAGGACGGCTGGGGGCGGCCGGGCTGCCACTTGTCGACCGGCCAGAATCTGGACGAGTCCGGGGTCAGCACCTCGTCGGCCAGCCGTAGCACGTTGTCGGTGTCATGACCGAACTCGAACTTGGTATCGGCGAGAATGATGCCGCGCTCGGCAGCGAGGCCGGTGGCGCGTTCGAAGATTGCCAACGTGAGTCTCTCCACCTCGGCGGCGAGCTGGGTGCCGACGCGGGCGGCCGCGTCCGCCCGGCTGATGTTCTCGTCGTGCTCGCCGACCGGGGCTTTCGTCGACGGTGTGTAGATCGGTGCCGGCAGCCTGCTGCCGTCGAGGAGCGCGGCCGGCAGGGCGTGGCCGCTGACCGCGCCGGTGCGCTGGTAGTCGTTGAGTCCGCTGCCGGTCAGGTATCCGCGGGCCACGCACTCGATCGGCACCATGGACAGCCGCCGGCACAGCATCGACCGGCCGCGTAGCTGTTCGGCATAGGGCGACAGCTCATCGGGGTACTCGTCCACGTTCGCGCTGATCACATGGGACGGCACGATGTCGGCGAGCTGGTCGAACCACCATAGGGACAGCCCGGTGAGAACGGCGCCCTTGTCGGGGATGTCAGTCGGCAGCACGACGTCGAAGGCGGAGATCCGGTCGCTGGCGACAAGCAGGACCGCATCGTCGCCGACAGCGAATATTTCCCGTACCTTGCCGGATCCGAGGTGGGTGAGCCCGGCGAACTCCTCGTGCGTCAGCGGCATACCCAGACCGTATCGAGCCCCGCCGGTCGTATCGAGCGCCGGTAGGCAATCGCGGGCAGCGGGCAGCGGGCAGCGGGCAGCCGGCAGCGGGCGGCACAGGTGGTACGGGTGGCGGCGGTGCGGCCAGGCCGCGGCGTGCTCCGATGCACATGTCCCGACGTGCGGATTCGCTGTCCGCGTCCGACGATGTAACGGTAAGAGCGCCCGAGGATAGGGCGTTCGATCAGTGAGCGGCTCATCCGCGCCCGATCCGGCAAGGCGGCGGAGGAAGGCGCCCTGGTGCTGGGCGCCGACTGACGACAACGCGGCCGGGCGGGACGCGGGGAGCCGCGAGCCGGACAGTCCTGTCCTCGGGCGCTCTAAGTCAACGACCTTGGCGGGCCAGGCACGGGCTGGGTAAGGCCAGCCGGCGCCGCTGGCTCCCGGGCGTTGTCGTAAGGGGGATCGTGACGGAGCGACAATCGCCGCTGCCATCCGCGGACGCCCACACCGAGGTGGCTGGGCCGGCTGTCGCTGCCGGGGTGTCGGCGTGGCGTCGGGGTGTCGTCCGGTGGCTGATCCTGCCGACCGGCGACCCCGCAAACGCCATCTACGGGACGATTCTCGTCGCGGCCGTCGTCGCGGCCGAGGATCCGCAGCAGACCCAGAGCTACGAGATCGCGCTGACGGTCGCCGTGACCGTCGTTGTCTTCTGGCTCGCGCACGGCTACGCGCGCGTCATCAGCAGCCGGCTCAGTACGGGCGCGGGACTGTCGCTGGGTGAGGTCCGCGCGGCACTGGCTGAGCACTGGCCGATCGTGCAGGCGGCCGTGCCGCCGATGGCGGTGCTGGCCATCGCCGCCGGGGAGGGTGCCACGGTGGAGGGCGCCCAGCAGGCGGCCTTGTGGACGTCGGTGGTCCTGCTCGGGATCTGGAGCACGGTGGCCGGCCGGGCCTCTCAGCTGGTTGGCTGGCGCCTGGTGTGCTATGCGGGCAGCAGCGCGGTGCTCGGTTTCCTAATGATCATCTTGGAGGTCCTCATCCACTGACTGACCGTACGAATCCTGACCATGCGGACCTTGAAAGATCCGGTTGCTCAGAGATCCGGCGGCGGGGATCCGGCGCTGGGGATCCGGGCCCGGAGTGGGGCACGATGGCCTGTATGGCGACCGAGTATGTGATCCCTGACGTCCTGGCGACCCGCTATGCCTCGGCTGAGCTGACCGACCTGTGGTCACCGGCGAACAAGGTTGTCCAGGAACGCAGGTTGTGGCTGGCGGTGTTGCGCGCCCAGCGGGACCTGGGCCTCGACGTCCCCGCGGGGGTGATCGAAGACTATGAGCGGGTGCTCCCCGAGGTCGATCTCGATTCGATCGCGCGGCGGGAGCGGATCCGCCGGCATGACGTCAAGGCCCGGATCGAGGAGTTCAACGCTCTTGCCGGCCATGAGCACATACACAAGGGCATGACATCGCGGGATCTTACCGAGAACGTCGAACAGCTCCAGGTACGCGGCTCGTTGTTGGTGATCCAGAGACGCATGGTCGCGGCGCTGGCCCGCCTCGGGCGCTTGGCCGCCGAATACGACACACTGGTGCTGACCGGCCGCAGCCACAACGTCCCCGCGCAGGCCACCACGCTCGGCAAACGCTTCGCGTCGGCCGGGCAGGAGCTGCTCGTCGCCTTCGAGCGGGTCGAGGAGCTGCTCGCCCGCTATCCGCTGCGTGGGATGAAGGGCCCGGTCGGGACCGGGCAGGACATGCTCGACCTGCTTGCCGCGGATCCGGCGAAACTTGCCGAGCTGGAGCGGCGGATCGCGGATTTCCTCGGCTTCGGACGGGTGCTGGTCAACGTCGGGCAGGTCTACCCGCGGTCGCTCGACTTCGACGTCCTCAGCGCGTTGGCACAGGCGGTGGCGGCGCCAGCGAGTCTCGCGGTGACCATCCGGCTGATGGCCGGCCATGAACTGGTTACCGAGGGTTTCGCCGCCGGCCAGGTGGGCTCGTCGGCGATGCCGCACAAGATGAACACGCGTTCGTGCGAGCGAGTCAGTGGCCTGGCTGTGGTGCTGCGCGGGTTCACGGCCATGACCGGTGAGCTTGCCGGGAACCAGTGGAACGAGGGGGATGTGTCCTGTTCGGTCGTGCGCAGGGTGGCTCTTCCAGGCGCCTTCTTCGCCGCGGACGGGCTCTACGAGACGTTCCTCACCGTCCTCGACGACTTCGGGGCCTACCCGGCGGTGATCGCCCGGGAGCTGGACCGCAACCTGCCGTTCCTGGCCACGACCAAGGTCCTGATGGCGGCGGTGCGCCGTGGGGCCGGGCGGGAGACCGCCCACGAGGTCATCCGTGAGCATGCGGTCGCGGTCGCCCTCGCGATGCGGGAGAAGGGAGCTGACCACAACGATTTGATGAAGCGGCTCGCCAGCGACGAGCGGCTGGGGCTGGATGCCGCCGAGCTGTCGTCGGTGCTGGCCGAGCCGCTTGCCTTCACGGGCGCGGCCCAGGCGCAGGTCGCGGACTTCCATACCCGTGTTGACGACGTAGTACGTCGCTACCCCGACGCCGCGGGGTACTTTCCCGCGCCCATCCTGTGACCCGTCCCAGCGGGCTGTTCGGTGCTGTTCAGCGGGGCTGAACAGCGGCTGTCCAGTGTTGATCAGTGTTGATCAGTCCGGTTGCCCGCCATGCGGTCAGCTGCTGGGGGGCAGCATCTCCGCGAGGCCCGCGGCGGCGGCCTTCTCGAAGTCGTCCTTGAACGCGGTGAGCAGGAGGTGTAGGTCCGGGTCGCTCAGCGCGAGGATCTGGGCAGCCAGCACGGCCGCGTTCGTGGAGTTGTTCAGCCCGACCGTGGCAACGGGGACGCCGGGCGGCATCTGCGCAATGGCGAGCAGGGCGTCCATACCGTCCAGCGCCCCACCCGAGATCGGGACGCCGATCACGGGCAGCGTCGTGAGCGCGGCGACCGCGCCGGGCAGGGCGGCGGCGAGGCCGGCACCGGCGATGGCGACCGCGATCCCGCGGGCCCGCAGCTCACCCACGTACCGGGCGAGGGCGTGGGGGGCGCGATGAGCTGACAGGGAGACCTGCTCGTAGGGGACTCCGAAACGTTCTAGCGTCGCGCCTGCCTTGCTCATCGTCTGCGCGTCGGAGGGAGAGCCATACACGATGGCCACCTTGGGCGGCAACGCGGTGGAGATGGTCTGGTCGGCCATGTTCATACCTGCTCGTTCACTCACTTTCTCGGTGTGCCCCTACCCGTAGCCAAC
>NZ_CAKJTP010000034.1:32368-41268 GCF_917627335.1 Protofrankia sp. CiT1
CGCACGGCCGGAGGCTTGGCGGAGAATATGGGCCAAAGGGCGTGCGATCATGATGTGGGTCGCACGGCCGGAGGCCCGGAGTAGCCCAACCGGCCCGGGTCCCCGATGTCGGTCCGGTAGTGTGCGCCGGCCAGGGAGATGCGGCTGACGGCTTCGTAGGCTGATCCTCTCGCGGCCTCCAGATGCGAGCCGATCGCGGTGACGCACAGCACGCGCCCGCCGGACGACACGATTCTGCCATCGGTGTCCCGGCGGGTTCCGGCATGCAGGATGTCCACGCCGGTGAGGGCACTGGCGGCGGCAAGACCACTGATCGGATCACCGACTCTCGGCGCCCGCGGATAGCCGGCCGCCGCGACGACGACCGTGACCGCGGCGCCGGACCGCCACACCGGTGCCTGCTGCCCGGTCAGGACGCCGGTCAGTGGGCTGGACAGCAGGGCCAGGATCGCCTGTATCTCGGGGTCCCCGAACCTGACGTTGAACTCGATCACCCGTACACCGCGGGAGGTCAGGGCGAGACCGGCGTAGAGAAGGCCGTGGAAGGGGGTGCCGCGGCGCGCCATCTCGTCCACGGTGGGCTGGATAACCGTCTGGACGACCTGGGTGGACAAGCCGTGCGGTACCCACGGAAGCGGCGTATATGCGCCCATCCCGCCGGTGTTCGGTCCGGCGTCGCCGTCCCCGACCCGCTTGTGGTCCTGGGCGGGCAGCAGGGGAATGACGGCTCCGGCTTCGGTCACGATCGCGAACAGGGAGACCTCTGGTCCGTCCAGATACTCCTCGATCACGACCCGGTCGCCCGGATTGCGCAGGCAGGCGTGCACCGCGCGGACCGCGGCCTGCCGGTCAGCGGTGACGGTGACGCCCTTGCCCGCGGCGAGACCGTCGTACTTGACGACGTATGGCGGGCCGAACTCGTCGAGATCGGCGAGGGCTGGCTCGACCTCGGTGTGATCACGTGATGATGCGGTGGGAACGCCGGCCGCGCGCATCACGTTCTTGGCGAAGGCTTTGCTGCCCTCCAGCCGCGCGGCCGCGGCGGTCGGCCCGAAGCAGCGTTGGCCGCTGGCCCGCAGCTTGTCGGCCGCGCCGGCAACCAGGGGGATCTCCGGGCCGATGATGGTCAGCTCCGCCTGGACGGCTTCGGCCAGGTCGGCCACTGCGTCCGGGTCCGTGACATCGAGCGGATGCGGTTGTGCCAGCTCGGCGGTGCCGGCGTTACCGGGGGCGCAGACCAACGAGCCCACCGCCGGGTCACGCGCCAGCGCTCGGCACAGCGCGTGTTCCCGGCCGCCCGAACCGACGACGAGGATCTTCACCTCGCCACCCGTGCCGGCCTGGTCTGCCGGCGGCGGGCTGCCAGCGCGCAGCGTCCGGACTCGTCTCCGGTCACGGCGCCCGCGTCGCGGTCGTCGCGGTCGGTGGGGGAGGGCACGCGGTACAGGGTAGCGCCCGTGCCGACCGCGCTATCCGGACTTGCGGGCGAAGCTGGCGGTTGCGGAGCTGGCGGTTACGGAGCTGGCGCTTACAGGCTGATGCCGGCATTCCAGAGCAGGTGCGCCATGGCGTAGACGAGCTGGTGCGCGCAGCGCCGGGCGTCGACTTCCGCCATGGCCCCGATGACCGTGTGGAGGTCCACCGGCCACACCCGGACCTCGCGACCGAGGACGGCCCGTGGCCCGGGATCCTCGCGGCTTTCGAAGGTCCGCCCGGCGGAGTCCACGAACAGGTGCAGGGATCGGCCGGTATACGGGAAACTCTGATTGCGCCAGTGGAGTATCGGCCAGGCTCGTGGCTGGGCGCGCCGCCCGCGTCGAGGCGTCCCGTCGGCGGGTGGATCCGGTTCCTGGTCCGCGATCACTCGGATCGCGAAGGTCGGGGCAAGCTCCTCGGCCGCGCAGATGGCGAGGAACTCGGCAATCTGCGCGACCGCGTAGTTGGCGATGGCGTCCGCGCGTTCCTTGCGCTGCTCCTCGACCTGCTTGGCGCTGCGCACCGCATGGCTGCCGCGGTTGAGCACCTCGGGCAGCGTGGCGGGAAGCAGGTCGCCGATGGGCGAGAAGCCGACTGGCCAGGCCCGTATACCGACAACCGGGCTCGCTGCCTGCGACTGGCGAACGAGATTGGTGCGCAGTGCCGGTGTCCAGTGAACCGTGAGCGGACCGACCAGGCTGTCGGGCCGGGGGTCGGCTGACGCGGCCGCGACGGGTGGCGAGCTGTCCGGTGAGCCGTCCCCGTCGGGTTGCCGCAGCGCTGGCGGCAGGGGGGTATTGGGCAGATTCAGTGTGGTCAGGCCTCTCCCAGGCGGGTCCCCGGCCGGCGTTGGCGGCTGGACCGGCTGTGCTGATAGGGATCTGTTGGACGGATGCGGCGAAGGGACCGACGGCTCCCTGCTGATCGTTTGTTCGTGTCGCCGTCGGTTGGCGGAAGCGCTCTCCGATGCCAGGTCGTCCGCCGTGCCGGTGCTCTGGCCGGAGCCTTCGGCAGGCACGGACCGGGCGGTGACAGCGGCCACCGTGACACCCCCGTCCCGATCGACTACTCCTGTTACCAGAACAGCCTCCACAGTAACTCTTGGTAATGCAAGTAGGACTTTCTTTTAGACGATCAAGTATGCCCCCCGCGCACCTCGGGTGCCCTGGGGCGCCCTGCATGATGATCTTTTTTTGAGTCTCTTCTGGATCTTCCTGGGTCGCCGGAAGCCGAAAGAACCATGATTCTTTTTCTGGCTGATTGGCGTGCCACGGAGCGTGCGAAGGTCTGGAGAAGGCGCGGCTTCTCCCTTGTCGGGCTAGATCGATATCAGGGTGCGCTGGCCTTCCGCACTCCATGGCCGGCGGGCCAGGTAACCTCGCTCGGTGCCCGCGCTCGTGCTCATCGGCGCCCAGTGGGGCGATGAAGGCAAGGGAAAAGCGACTGACCTCCTTGGTGGGGCGGTTGACTTCGTCGTCCGTTACCAGGGCGGTAACAACGCCGGACACACAGTTGTCATCGGCGAGGAAAGCTACGCTTTGCATCTGATTCCGAGCGGTGTGCTACGGACAGACTGTGTGCCCGTGATCGGTAACGGTGTTGTGATCGATCCTGGGGTCCTGCTCCAGGAGATGGACGGGCTGACCGCCCGTGGTATCGATGTATCCCGCCTGCTGATCAGTGCGGACGCTCATTTGATCATGCCGCATCATCGTGCGCTCGATAAGGTTACAGAGCGTTACCTTGGCAAGGCCCGGATCGGGACGACGGGTCGCGGGATAGGTCCGACGTACGGTGACAAGATCGCCCGGACCGGGATTCGCGTCCAGGATCTGCTCGATCCCGGGATCTTCCGGGCCAAGCTGGAGCTGGCGCTGCGGGAGAAGAACCAGATACTGACCAAGATCTATAATCGGCGGGCTCTCGACGCGGATGCGATCGTCGAGGAGTACGCCGGATACGCTCGCCAGCTCGGGCCGCATATCGTCGATACCGGGCTTGTCCTCGATCGGGCATTACGTGATGGTAAGGTTGTCCTGCTTGAGGGCTCGCAGGGTACGCTGCTAGATGTTGATCATGGAACCTATCCGTTTGTCACCTCGTCGAACCCGACGGCGGGCGGGGCCGCGACCGGTTCGGGCATCGGTCCGACTCGGATCACGCGGGTGATCGGTATCTGCAAGGCATACACGACCCGGGTCGGCGCTGGCCCGTTTCCGACAGAGCTCACCGACAAGGTCGGCGATGAGCTCCGTGCCGTGGGCGGCGAGTTTGGTGTGACCACCGGTCGAGCGCGGCGTACCGGCTGGTTCGACGCTGTCATCGCCCGCTACGCCGTACGGGTGAACGGACTGACTGATATTTTTCTCACCAAATTGGATGTTTTGTCTGGATTTGATCGAGTTCCGATCTGTGTCGGATATGATGTTCATGGTGTACGTCACGACGACATGCCCATGACGCAGACCGAGTTTCACCACGCCAGGCCCATTTACGATGAGCTGCCGGGCTGGGGTGAGAACATTGCGGGAGCCACCTCCTTCGACCAGCTGCCGCGGGCCGCTCGCGACTACGTGAAGGCTGTTGAGGAGCTGGCCGGAGCGCCGGTGTCAGCGGTTGGGGTCGGCCCCGGCCGGGATCAGACCATAGCTATTCGTGATCTTCTTTGAGATCGTCGCGGTTGGGCTGCCCGGCGGCTGGGAAACGGCGTCCGTATGATGGGTCGGCATCCGGGCCTGCCTGCTCTCCCGTTGGCGGTGGGCATGGCATGCTCAGGCTTGGTCCGTCACCGATCCGCGTGGTTCGGTCCGTTGGTCAAGATGATATTGCTGGTGTGTCCCATGGCCGATGCGCCAGGGGCGATGCCGGTGTTGGAATGTTCTGTAACGCCTTTTGTCCGCATCGTGGAGGTACGCAATGAAGCGTTTCGCGCTGATCGCCCTGTTGGCCGCCATCGCTGGCGGCGGTTTCCTCTTTCGCAGGCGGGGCAAGCAGGACGTCTGAGCCGAGTCAGCAGGCCACGGGGCGCGCGATCGCGGCTCCGCGCGCGCCTGGGGCGATCCAGCGAGCATCTGCCTCTGACCGCGGGTAATCGTGGCCCACGGTCGGCGCTCCGATACCCGTCATCGGCACTCGGATACCCGTCAAAGGGCAGGCTGCGGCCTGCCACCGATCCGGGCTGTTCGGCCGGTCCCGTTGAGAAGGCTGCGGTCGTGCTGTCGACCAACTGACTGACGGCCAGTTGGTCGATGGTCAACTTTTTGTTGATCATTCATGATCCGTCTGGGCGCCACGCCCCGTTCCGCGGGCTCGGATCGGCTCGCGTCCGTGACGATCGCCGTGCGGTGCACACCTGGAGCGCGGCAGCTGGGGGCTCCGGCGGTAAGAGCGACCGGCAACAGGGGACGCGGCGTCGCGGGGTTGGGGCACGCACCTCGCGTCATCGCTCCCCGTCCATCGCTGCGCGATGCACGGGTACCCCGGCTCGTCGGTCGCCACCCAGCACCTCCGGTGGCTCCCTCCGCCGCCTCGCGAGGCACGCGCCCCAGCCCCGCTCCTTGATCCAGGCCCCTGTCGCCGGACGTTCCTGTTCCGTATTATTTTTTGCATGTTTCCGGCCGTGCGTCAATGCACATGAAATGCACATATTTTCGCCGTGATATTCGGCCTCTATTGTCAGGTGCAGCTGGCTATAATCTGTTCCGTGCATCGTTATGACAGGGATAGCGAGGATCTGACCCAGGCCATTGTTGACTATGCGCGGGAGCGCCTGCGTATGCATCCGGTCCCGCTGGACGGCTCCCGGTCACATGCGGACCTCGCCGCCACGGTGGGCGAGACCATAACTCCCGACGGTATGGGCGGCGTCGCGGTGCTCGACCTTTTCGACACGCTCTTGTCCAGGGCCTGCATTTCGGTCGATCATCCACGCAACCTCTCGTTCATCCCGGCGGCTCCCACCAAGGCCGCAGTCCTGTTCGATCTTGTTGTCGGAGCCTCCTCGGTATACGCGGGCAGCTGGCTGGAGGGCGCTGGCGCCGTCTACGCGGAAAACCAGGCACTACGCTGGCTGGCCGAGCTGGCCGGTTTCCCGCTCCAGGCCGGCGGTGTCTTCGTCCAGGGGGGGACGGTTGGTAACCTTTCCGCGCTGGTCACGGCCAGACACGCGGCGCAGCAGGCCAGGCACCGGGCGACAGGTCCCAACACCGGGCCCATAGCGTGGCGCGTCGTCTGCGGTTCCGAGGCACATTCCTCGATCGAGACCGCCGCCCGGATTATGGGTGTCGACGTCCTGGTTGTTCCGACGGACCCCGATGGACGGTTCACCGGCGCTGCCCTGGCGAAGGCACTGGACCTTGCCGGTACCGCTGTGTCGGACACGGTCTTCGCGGTCGTGGCAACAGCCGGTACCACGCAGTTCGGTATTGTCGACGATATTCGAGGTATTGTCGAAGTAGCCCGTGAACGTGGTATCTGGGTACATGTGGACGGTGCCTACGGGCTGGCCGCGTTGGCCGCGGAATCAGTCCGTCATCTTTTTGCCGGTGTGGCGGCGGCGGATTCTTTCATCGTCGACCCGCATAAATGGCTGTTCGCGCCGTTCGACGCCTGCGCGCTGATTTACCGGGAACCAGCGCTGGCCCGCGCGGCACATGCGCAGAAGGCGGGCTACCTCAAGGTCCTGGAGTCCCCAGACGCCTGGAACCCGGCGGACTACGCGATCGGCCTGTCCCGGCGGGCGCGCGGCCTGCCCTTCTGGTTCTCGCTCGCGGTGCACGGTACCCGTGCGTACAGTGCCGCTGTCGAGAAGTCGTTGGCCACCGCCCGCGCCGCGGCAGAGCAGATCCGGGCGCTGCCCTACGTGGAGCTCGTGCGTGAACCCCAGCTTTCCGTGGTTGTTCTGCGGCGTCTGAACTGGCCGCCGCAGACATACTACGAGTGGACGGAAAAGCTGCTGCAGTCAGGCTTCGCCTTCGTCACCCCGACCGTTCACGAGGGGGAGACGGTGACCCGCTTCGCGATCATCAATCCGTGCACCGAGCCGGCGGACATCGCCGCCATCCTGGAGACCATGGCCTGACCGGCCGCGCCCGAGCGCATCGAGCAGGAGAACCGAGGCGGGGGAGAGCCCCGAACCGGGGTGTTGTGGGTTGTCGGTGGGGCTGTCTCGGGGGTGGGGATGGCTCTCCGGGCTGGAAAAACAAGTGCCGATCTTTGACCCCATCGCACGGTTTTCGGCGGAGTACGCGCGTCTCAACTCCGCGGAGCAGATACGGTCAGGCCGGGGAGGGCTCCTCCGCGATGATCAAGGCCGGAAACAGCACCTCCCACACCTCCACCACCGACACGGCAGCGTCCTCACGTAGCCGCACCGGATACCCGGAGAAGCTCACCCCGGCCGGCACCAGATTCGCCGTCGGGCGTGCCCCCGTCATCACCACCCGAGGATCCGCACCCGCCAGCAGGCGTTGCCGCCGCAATCGGATGCCCACCGCCCATGCCACCCGGGACTGCACCAGTGGCGTGAACCGCCGATGCAGCATCACCAGGCCCACCGTCGACAGCTGCACGACGCCGATACCCGCCCCGACCATCACATCCGGCGCGGCATCCACCATGTCGGACGCCATCATCTGCTGGCCGTCCGCATCGGGGCCGAGCGGTTCGGGGAGCAGACCGATGATCAGACCGTCCTGATAGCCCACCCGCAGCTCCGGCAGATCCCCCACGTCGAGCTCCCAGTCCGCCGAGGACGAACGCTGCCAACGGACGCGGTCAACGCCCATAGACGGGTAGCTCCCATTTGCCGATGATGCAGGATCGCCAGGTCATAGGTTCTCCAGCCAATAGAGGTGACGAAAGGGCACCCCGAGGCCAGGAAACAGGAAACCGATTCCCAAAACCGATTCCCATCTCAACCAGCCCCGGAGGCCATGCGAAGAACCTAACGCCAACCGGTAATCGGGACGAGTCGTGTAACGTGGTAGTTCGCTCGATGCGCTACGCGCAACTACCGCGCTATGCGGTAGCTAAACGATCTATTGCACCTGCATGAAGTCGGCAAGCTCACGTAGCTCCGAGCTCAGCTTCCGCTTCCGCGAGTGCAGAACCGTGCTCAGAACGTCCTTACCCTTGCGCTGATGTCGCAGCCACTCCGGCGCGCCGCGAAGCAGCAGCGTCAGCACGTCGACCGCATCCCCGAAGTCCCGAAGCGCCGCATGCGCAGCCGCCACGTCAAGCAGATGACGGCTGTAGTTGTCCGACCGCCGCACTTTCCCTCCGATGCCGCCAACGTCCTCCGCGATACGCAGTACCCCACGCGGATCATCAACGATCATCAGAGCCTCAGCTCGCTTCATCCGCACAACGTTTGGACCGAACGTCGTCAGATACTGGTGGTATCGGCCAGTGGCCCCAGATCCAGTGAGCCTGGACGCGGCGACCTCGGCAAGCGACAAGAAGTCATCCGAAGCATCAACCCGGTTATTCCGCACCGCCGCTGCCGAGCCACGCAGCAACAACCATCCCCACGCCGACAGCTCCGCATCACTCGCTATCGACAGGCGCGGCTCAACCTGCGATGCTGTCTCCCGAGCAAGCCGCTCCGCGTCATCGAACCGCCCCTGACGCACAAACAGCCATGACTGCGAGATGGCACCCACCGCGGCCGTCAGCAGATCCCCGGAATCAAGCGCATCTCGCATCGCATCGCGAATTGCCGCATAGGCAAGATCGTATTGACGTACCTGGGTCAGAAACCAACCCGCGATCTGGAAAATCTCCGCCCGCAGCCGCGCCGCCTCCCGCCGATCATCCTCGTTCTCCGCGCCGTCGACAAGCCCGCGACTTTCCTCGATCATCACCGGCAACATCGCAGCCACCGCGCCGAAGTCGTCACTCTGGTAGACGCGGACCGCGTTCGACAGCGCATCTCGAAGCTGAGACTGTGATTCCCGCACTGACCTGCCAGCAGGCGACCGCGAAACGCCGATCAAGCCGACAGCAGGCGTGAGGACCTGGCGCAGCGGCAGCAGATTCAGCTTCTCGTCTTCCATCGCATCAGTCACCGGCTCAGGCGAACGCGCCCCGAACAGCGACGACGTCTCCGTATCCAACGCACCGGCCAGTGTGCGCAGCGTTTCGATTCGCGCGCTTCCACCCTGCTCAATCTTCCGCACCGTCGACACGCTCAGCCCAGCCTCGTCAGCCAGCCTCTCCTGTGAGAAGCCACGCCGCAGCCGGAGAGCCCGCAGACGAGCGCCCGGATCGTCCACCACGTCGTACCCCTCCCCGAGCGTGCCTGTAGTCAGGGTACGTGCACGCACAGCGCAACTGGCTGACCTGCACAAACAGACCACGCGAAGTGTCTTCACAGAGCTCGACACCCCGAATCGGCCCGCGCCAGACACACAAGGGTGAACACT
>NZ_CAKJTP010000035.1:0-36788 GCF_917627335.1 Protofrankia sp. CiT1
CAAGGAACTCAACCGGCTGGAGCGCGCGCTGGAGCGGCTGGGACGTCAGGAGACCGCTCTGCACGCGGCGCTTGCGGAGGCGGCTGCCGACCATGAGCGTCTACTCGCGCTCGACGCCGACCTGCGCGCGGTAGTCGCGGAAAAGGCTCGGACCGAGGATGCCTGGCTCGCTCTCGCGACCGACCTCGAGGATGCCTGACCCGCTTCATCCGGACAGCGCCTTCAGCCAACCCGTTTCGCGCATCAACGAGGTACGCGTCAACCAGGTAAGAGGCTCCGGCAACAGGGATTCGGTTTGGCCGGCGACGCAGCCGGGGCGCGCGTCTGAACGCGCCCCGCCGAAATGACGCTTCCGAACACGCTCAGGACGTTGGCTGGACTTCTTTTGCCCGGATGCGTTCGGGAACTGGCCAACGGACATCATGGACGATTCGCAGCGTTTCCAACAGCTTGATCAGATAGGCGCTGGTGTCCAGTTGCCAGGGCTTGACCCCGTGGCGGGCCAGGGTTGGTTCGGCATGATGCAGGTTGTGCCAGGACTCGCCCATCGAAAGGAAGGCGAGCGGCCAGACATTTCCGGAACGGTCCCGCGATATGTACGGGTGCTTGCCGACGACATGACAGATGCTGTTGGTCGACCATGTCACGTGGTGCAGCAGGGCCACCCGGACCAGGCTCGCCCAGAAGAACGCCTGCAGCGCGGCTTCGAACGAGCCTCGCCACAGCCCGCCGATGAGCGCGGGCGCGGCGAGGCTCACCGCGGCGCAGAGCGCGAACATCCGGCTGACCCGGACCATGTCAGCGTCGTTGAGCAGGTCCGGAGCGTATCGGCGCTGGTCGGTCTGCTCGACGTCGAACAGCCAGCCGATGTGAGCGTGCCACAGGCCCTTGGCCACTGCCCGGGTGCCGGTGCCATAGCGCCACGGTGAGTGCGGGTCACCCTCCTTGTCGCTGAAGGCGTGGTGGCGCCGGTGGTCGGCGACCCAGCGGATCACCGGTCCCTCGATCGCCATGTTGCCGGCGATGGCGAGCGCGACACGTACGGGCCTGGAGGTCTTGAAGCCGCGGTGTGTGAAGTAGCGGTGGAAACCAATGGTCACACCATGGCCGGTGATCATATACATGGTCGCGGCCAGGAGCACGTCCTGCCAGCTGATCCACCGATTCCACAGCAGGGGTACCGCCGCGGCCAGCGCCGTCAGGGGAAGCACGATGATCGTGGCCAGCGTGATCTGTTCACCGCGGGCCTTGAGCGATGAACGCGGCGCGACGGTGTGGCGGGGCGGGGCGGTCACCCCAGGTGCCGCGCGGGCCGTGACGCCCGTCGCGTTCACTGTGTCTGTAGTGGTCATGAGACAATCCCCGCCCATCGGTCGTGTTCGTTGCCACGACGGCTTCCGTTGGGTCACGGTAGCTTGTTGCGGCAGTGTGTGGTGCTCGCCACGGGGAACATCCGTGCAAACAATCCGTGCGGCCGGGCTGACCGTCATGAGCCGGACACCCGCCGGCGTGATTGTGTGATCTTTGGCGGATTGGGTTCGTGCTGGTATACTGCGATCGATTTTCCTCGATCCGCCGTGGTGTAATCGGCAGCACAGGAGATTTTGGTTCTTCTAGTCCACGTTCGAGTCGTGGCGGCGGAGCGAGAGGTTCGACCGATGGCTACCAGCGTGACGTGCGGTCGGTTTATCCTTGCTGGGCTGTTTGTCGTCGCCCGAATTGTTCTTCTTGCCCATGATGGCGGCCGGTAAACCGTATCCGGTAAGCCGTGACCCGGTAAGCTCACCGTACACTGACGTTGATGTCCGCGATCACGGGAGCTCGTGTGAGTCAACCACGTCCGGCGGCAGTTGTCGTCCTCGCGGCAGGCGAGGGTAAACGGATGCGTTCCACCATCCCCAAAGTGTTGCAGCGTATTGCGGGGCGATCCCTGCTTGAGCACGTCCTCGCCGCGGTGGCTCCGCTCGACGCGCGGCGGCAGCTCGTGGTGGTCGGGCACGCGCGGGAACAGGTGATCGCGGCGGTCGCCGGACGAGCCCCGGCCGTGTCGCCGGTCGTGCAGGACGACCAGCGTGGCACCGGGCACGCGGTCCGGGCCGCGCTGCGGGCGGTGGCGGGTATCCAGCCGGATGAGCTGGTGGTCGTGGTCCCCGGGGACACCCCGCTGTTGACCGGCGCGACGATGGTGGCGCTGCTGGCCGAGCATGTCCGCGCGGACGCGTCGGCAACCGTGCTGACCGCCGAGCTTTCCGATCCGACCGGCTACGGCCGGGTGATTCGTGGACCGTCGGGTGACGTCCGGGCGATTGTCGAGCAGTCGGACGCGGACCCCGTCACCGCGGCCATCCGCGAGATCAATACCGGCGTGTACGTGTTCACGGCGGGTCCGTTGGTCGAGGCGCTGACATCCCTGACAACTGACAATGCCCAGGGTGAGGAATATCTGACCGACGTGATCGGGGTGCTTTTCGCACGCCGGCAGGCCGTGGCCGCCTGTCCGCTCGACGATCCGGGCGAGGCGTTCGGCGTGAACGACCGGGTCCAGCTCGCCGCGGCCGGAATCACCATGCGGGACAGAATTGTCACCGCGGCGATGCGGGCGGGCACCACGGTGGTGGATCCGTCCACCACCTGGATCGACGTCGATGTCGTCCTGGAGGCGGACACGACGCTGCTGCCGAACACGTTCCTGCACGGCAGCACCCGGGTGGCCGCCGCGGCCGTGGTCGGTCCGGACTGCACCCTGACCGACACGGTGGTCGGGGCTGGGGCCACCGTCAGCCGTACCACCGCGGCCGATTCAGTGATCGGGCCGGATTGCGTTGTCGGTCCGTACACGCACCTGCGCCCGGGAACGCACATCGGGCACGGGGTTAAGCTGGGTGCCTTTGTGGAGACCAAGTCAGCCCAGGTCGCTGACGGTGCGAAAGTGCCTCATCTGGCTTACGTCGGCGACGCGGTGATCGGCGAACGTAGCAATATCGGGTGTGGGACGATCTTCGCTAACTACGATGGCATTGCCAAGCACCGTACGGTGATCGGTATGGATGTCAAGATCGGTAGTGACACCGTGCTGGTCGCGCCGGTGCGGGTGGGAGACGGTGCGTACACGGGTGCCGGTTCGATTATCACGGAGGATGTGCGACCGGGAGCGCTGGCCGTTCGGGAGGGCCGGCAGCGCACGATCGAGGGATGGGTGCAACGGCGCCGGCCGGGAACCGCGGCGGCTCGGGCCGCAACGGGCGATGTGGCTGGTGAACCCGGCCGGACGGGCACCTCCGCCAGCATTGCTGGCATGACCGGTGGGGGCCGGCTGTAGATACCTAGCGGATGCCGATGGGAACCGATCGTAATCGAATGGACCAGGTTGGAGAATCCTGATGGGCTACCAGACCGAGAACCGGCGCAACCTGATGCTTTTCGGTGGTCGGGCACATCCTGAACTGGTGGCCGAGGTGGCCGGCGCGCTTGACGTCGTGCCGGTGCCCACCAGCGCCTATGAGTTCTCCAACGGAGAGATCTTCGTAAGGTTCGAGGAGTCGGTTCGCGGGTGTGACGCCTTCGTGCTGCAGTGTCACTCCGCGCCGGTGAACACCTGGCTGATGGAGCAGCTCATCATGGTGGACGCGCTCAAGCGCGCAAACGCCAAACGCATCACCGTGGTGGCCCCCTTCTACCCGTACGCCCGGCAGGACAAGAAGCACCGCGGCCGGGAGCCGATCTCGGCCCGGCTGATCGCGGATCTGTTCAAGACCGCCGGTGCGCACCGGCTGATGTCGGTCGATCTACACACCGCCCAGATCCAGGGGTTCTTCGACGGGCCGGTTGACCATCTCTTCGCGTTGCCGTTGCTCACCGACTACATCGAGAGCAAGCTCGACACCTCCGCTGTAACGGTGGTGGCCCCGGACGCCGGCCGCGTCCGCGTTGCCGAGCGCTGGACCGACCGGCTCGGCTGCCCGCTCGCCATCATCCACAAACGACGCGACCCGGATGTACCGAACCAGGTCAAGATGTTCGACGTGGTCGGAGAGGTCAGGGGCCGGACCTGTGTCATCGTCGACGACATGATCGATACTGCGGGCACCATCACCAAGGCGGCCGAGGCGCTGAGCGAGAACGGCGCAACCGAGGTGATCGCCGCCGCGACCCACGGCGTGCTTTCCGGGCCCGCCGTCGACCGCCTGAAGAACTCCGACATCAGTGAGGTCGTGCTCACCAACACGTTGCCGCTGCGCAGCGAGGCCCGCATTGACAAAATCACAGAATTGTCGATCGCGCCGCTGTTGGCTGCCGCGATCAGGGCCGTCTTTGAGGACGGATCGGTGACTGAGCTCTTCGGCGGGGACGCATGACCGCCGGATCAGCTGTGTATCCGCCTGCCTGACCGCGAGTGTCCGTGTTCACTGTTCCGGCGCTGCCCGTGCCGCCCGTGCCGCCCGTGCGGACACGAGCGGCGCGGGCGGCATCGGCCCCGGTGACTGTGCGATGAGCGGTTTTCCTGTTCTGTCCGGAGCCTTCATCGGTGTTCTCTCCATGGCGGCGACAGCCATGTGGATCGTGCTGTTCCGTATCCACCGGAAGTCGCCGCGAGCGCCCAGGGCCGTGGTTTGTCTCATGGCGGTGCTGCTCACGATCACGGTGGCGGCTGACGCGGTCAACGCCTACTTCAGCTACCTCCCCCGGCTCGGGGATGTGATCGGAGCGGCCACGGAGGGGGGCTCCGACCCACATCTGAGGACCACGGACCTGCGCCCTTCGACGACGTCAGCCACCGTGCGTTCGCATCCGCACGGAGCGGTTCTGGCCCTCCCAGTCCCCGACAGGGGCAGCGGATTCGGGGCGACGACCGCACTCGTCTATCTTCCACCGCAGTACTTCGACCGGTCACAACGGCGCTTTCCGGTGCTTTACCTCATCCACGGGTCACCTGGGATCCCAGCTGACTGGTTGCGGGGTGGGCAGGCGGCCGATGCCGGTGACCGGGTCGCGGTCACCGGCCATCCGGTGATCATAGTGATGCCGCGCATGAGCCATGGCTGGCTTGACGACCCCGAGTGCGTTGACGGCATCGGTGAGCGCGTCGAGACCCACCTGCTGCGTGATGTCGTACCGGCGGTCGAGGCGACGCTGCGGATCGAGCCCGGATGGACCAACCGGGGCATCGCCGGGATGTCCGCCGGCGGTTACTGCGCGCTTAATCTTGGGCTGCGGAACAGATCCATGTTCGGGTCGATCATAGACATGTCCGGGCTGACTCGCCCGACCCACACCGGCGGCCTGAGGCCGTTGTTCGGGGCCGGTCCGCAGGCGCCGGCCGCCGCGCTGGCGAACAGCCCGGATCTCTACATCGATGGCCTCGGTCCGGGCCCGCGGCCGCAGGTCTGGCTTGACGTGGGACGTCATGACCGCAAGGTCGCGGGCGCCATGAGGCACATGCACGATCTTCTCGACGCGGACGGCTACCCGGTGCAGCTGCACGTGCGGCCAGGAGTACACACGTTCACCGTCTGGCGGCCGGCGTTGCGGGACGCGCTTTCCTGGTTCGCGGCTGACGTCGCGCGGGTGTCCGCCGCGTAGCGACCCGCGGGCAGAGGGGATCCGCGCTGGGCACGGCGGCCGGCACCTCGCGCCATCGGTCCCGGGCACTGGGTCGGTGGTCTCAGTGGTCAGTG
This sequence comes from Protofrankia sp. CiT1, assembly GCF_917627335.1. Classification (NCBI taxonomy): domain Bacteria; kingdom Bacillati; phylum Actinomycetota; class Actinomycetes; order Frankiales; family Frankiaceae; genus Protofrankia; species Protofrankia sp. CiT1. Next base: position 5,676 of record NZ_CAKJTP010000035.1, read on the forward strand.
GTCAGTGCGGACCGTGCCACTGCCAACGCTGGTGGCGGGCGCGGCGCCGCGCAGGAAGCGGGCCGGGCTGCCGACCCAGACCTCGGCCGCGGGCACATCGGTGAGTACGACCGTGCCCATGCCGACCGTTGACCACGGGCCGACCGAGAGGTTCTCCCGGACCAGCGCGCCCGCGCCGACGTAGGCGCCCGCACCCACGCGCACCCCGCCGGCCAGCGAGACCGACGCGCAGATCGTCGCGAAGTCCTCCACGACGTCGTCATGGGTGAGCACCGAGTTCGGCATGATCGCCACGTGGTTACCAATCGTGACAGCGGTGGTCATGGTGATGCCACCCAGCAGGATCGATCCGTGACCAACCGTGCAGGACGGTGGTACATGGACCCCAGGATGGACGACGGTGGCGAAGCGCTCCGCGCCGATGCCAGCCGCGGCCAGCCGGGCGGCGAGCCGCGCTCGTACCGCGCCGGAACCGGGGCAGAGCAGCACCAGCGCGTCCGGCATGCTGGTGATGACCTCGGTGCCACCGAGCACGGGCAGACCGTCCAGCACACAGCCCCAGCGGGCCGGGTTGTCGTCGGTGAAGCCGAGCAGCCGATGGCTGTCCGCGGCGTGCACGGCCTGCGCCGTCTCACGGGCGAGCCCGCCCGCACCGACCAACAGCAGCGGCTGACGTGCGCGATCTGTCACGGGACCTGTTATAGCTCGTACCGATGCGAGGCTGACCCACCGGAGGGCGGGTCAGCCCTGCCGCGTCCCGTCCGGTACTGTGAAGGACCGCGCTGTTCCGGCAGGCGCTTCCCGCTTGTTTCGCGCCGCGCCGTTGTTCCCCAGCCTGTAGGAGGATGAGTACCGCCATGTCCGAGGTCCGCATTGCCGCGGAGCCGCGTACCGAGTTCGGCAAGGGCGGGGCTCGTCGTACCCGCAAGGCCGGCAAGGTCCCGGCCGTTCTGTACGGTCACGGTCAACCGCCCCGCCATATCTCGCTGCAGGCCCACGAGCTCCTGCACGCGTTCAAAACCAGTGCCGGCACGAATGTGCTGCTCCGGCTGGAGCTGTCCGACGGGACTCAGCTCGCTCTTCCCAAGGACGTCCAGCGGCATCCGATCAGAGGTAGTTTCGAACACGTCGACCTGGTCATCATCCGTACCGGCGAGCGGGTCACCGTGGAGGTCCCGGTCGTACTGGTCGGTGACGCCCACAGCGACACTCTCGTCGACCAGCAGCTGACCACCGTCTCGGTGCGGGCCGACGCGACTGACATCCCCGGGTCGATCGAGGTCGACATTGCCGGCCTCGAACCCGGCGCGAACATCAATGCTGGTCAGCTCATCCTGCCCGCGGGTTCCATCCTGGACACCGACGCGGGGCAGGTCGTCGTCCAGGGGCTGGCGAAGTTGACGGTCGCCCAGATGGACGCCGAACTCGCCGGGGCCGAGCAGGCAGCCGGCGGCGTGACAGCCGCCGCGGCGGGCGAGAAGACCGACGCCTCGGCCTGATGAGCCCGCTGGTGGTGTCATGACCGGCTTGGGAGCCGATGGCGCGGTTGCCGGGCCATGGCTGGTCGTCGGACTGGGCAATCCCGGTCCGACGTACGCCGGTAACCGGCACAACATCGGCTTCATGGTCCTCGATCTGCTTGCCGAGCGGGTCGGGGACCGTTTTCGGACCCATCGGGCACGCGCCGACGTCATGCAGACGCGGCTTGCCGGGGCCCAGGCGGTGCTTGCCAAGCCACATTCGTTCATGAACGCCTCGGGCGGCCCGGTCGCGGCTCTGCGTGCCTTTTTCAAGGCTGAGGTAGGACGAGTTCTGGTCGTGCACGACGAGCTGGATATCCCTTTCGGAGCTGTCCGGCTCAAGCTCGGCGGCGGCGACAACGGTCATAATGGTCTACGATCCGTTACGGCTTCGCTGGGCTCGCGTGACTACCTGCGAGTTCGGCTCGGTATTGGGCGTCCACCCGGTCGGATGGACCCCGCCGACTTCGTCCTGCGGGACTTTTCCTCGGTCGAGCGCAAGGAACTCGCCGTCGTGGTGGACACCGCGGCGGACGCGGTCGAACAGGTCGTCGCCGAAGGGCTGGCCGCGGCCCAGAATCGTTTTCACTCACTGACCCGGTAGCGGCCCGCTGGCCCGCTGGCCCGCTGGTGACCCGGTCGACGCGCCGCTCTGGTCAGCCCGAGATCCCGGTCTGGACGAAAGCGGGCGACCACGCCTGCGCCACCAGTACCCGAGGGGTACCAGACCCATCAGCGGCCACTCCCCACACATCATTGATCACGCTGTCCTGGTCCGAGGTTCTCGGCAGGCCGTAGGCAACGGTGTTCTGGTCGAACCAGGCAGCCTGGTCATCAACGCTACGGGTCTCGGCGAGCGGTGTCTCGCGCATCGTCGCGAGGTCCAGCACGGTCAGCCGCCACTGCACCAGGCTTCCCTGGGCGCGTTTCTTGAAGGCGATCCGGGTTCCGTCCGGTGACAGGGACGGGCATTCGACGTTGGTCGTCAGGGTGCGCAGCGTCCGCGTCCTGATGCTGCCGACCACAAGATAGGTCTGGCCACCGGTGGACAGCGTCGCGTACAGGCGGTCATCGTCATGATCGAAGGTCACTCCCCAGAAGTTGGCGTCGGTGGGGTGGATCTCCTTGCCATCCCTGGTGACGGTGAACGACTCGAGATTGCCGATCTCCCGGCCGGCGGAGACGTCGTAGAGCGTCGTAGCGGTCGAGAAACCCGCGCTTGCGTAGGAATGGCCCGAGACGAACGTGGTTACCGCGGCCAGCCGGCCGTCCGGGGACAGGCGGGCCCGGCTCGGAATGCCCACGATGTTGAAGCCGTGCCGCACCTGCATGTCCGCAGAGAACGTGAACGCCTTGTAACTGGTGTAGATCCCCGGGCTCGCCGCCAGGCACAGCCCGACCGTGGCCACCATGTCGACACGGTCGCACTGCAGGTTCGTGACGACGCGCGGAGCGGTCAGGTCGTTGAGCTTCGCGACGGACACCTCGCCGTAGCTAGGCCCGCGTTCGCTGCTGCGGAAGACGACCACCGGGGTGCGCAGCAGCGAGGTCAGGTCGATCGGACGCGGGCTTGCGGCCTGGGCCGCTACCGGGGACGAGCGGTGGGCGAGGCTGATCCCATAGCCGATGGTGAGCGCGACAGCGCACAGTACAACCACCGCGAACGCTGCGCGCCGGCGCCAGCGGTTCGAGCGCGGCACGGTCGATCTTGCTGATGATCTGGTGCTGGCGGTCACATCGTCCTCCGCAGAGCTGACCATGCGATGGCAAGGGCGACGGCAAGGAGAACAGCAGCCGCGGTCAACGCGGTTTCCACACCGGCGACCGTCCACAGCGCGCCGAAGGCGGCCGAGGCCGCCAGCTGACCGAGTGACACGCCGGTCTGCACCAGCGCCAAGCCGGTGGTTCGAGCTCCGGCGGGCAGCGCGGCGCTGGTGAGTGCTGACAGGACGCCGTCGGTGGCAGCGTAGTACAGGCCCAGGAAACCCAGACAACACAGTAGCGCGGTCATCCCCCGCAGCGGCGAAAGCAGCGTCACGTAGACACCCAGCAGAGCTCCGAAGCCACCGAGAAACACCCGGGCCCGCCCGATCCGGTCCGCCAGCCGTCCGAGCGGAACCGAGGTGAGCAGGTACATACCAGATGTTCCGGCCGCGAGCAGAGGGAACATCGTCGGCGTGATCTCGAGAGTTCGCTGCATGCGCAGGTAGATGAACGCGTCGCCGATGGTTGCCAGCGCCAGCACGCAGCCGGCCACCAGAATCCGGCGCAGCCGCCGGTCGGTCACGGCGAGCATCATATCTCGCAGTGACATTTTCATTGTTGGTTGCGCCGGCATATCGGCGGGGGCCGCAGTTCCGGCGGGGGCCGCAGTTCCGGCGGGGGCCGACGGGCCGGGCCGTCCAGCGGGTTCGGGAGCCGGGCTGCGGTCGACGAAGAACACCAGGACAGCCAGGCCCACCACACCGGCACACGCGCTGACCGCGAAGACGAGGCGGTAACTGCCGGGAACGGTCGACAGGACCGCGAACGCCGCCACCGGGCCGAGCATCGCGCCGAAGGTGTCCATGGCCCGGTGCACCCCGAACGCGACTCCGAGACCGTTCTCGGTGGCGGCCAGCGAGAGCAGCGCGTCCCGAGGTGCGGTGCGGATGCCCTTACCTACCCGGTCGGTCACGATCGAACCCGAGACGACCGCCGCCGAGCCCCCGGGTACGAGCAGAGCGAACCTGGAGAGCACCGACAGCGCGTAACCCGCCGCGGCCACGTCACGGTGCCGTCCGAAGCGGTCCGAGGCTACGCCTCCCGCCAGCCGGACCAGCGCGGTCACACCTTGGTACAGGCCGTTGACGACGCCGACCTGGAGCGGGCTGAAGCCGAGGGAGAGGACGAGGTACAGCGGCAGCACCGCGGTGACCATCTCGGTGGACAGATCGGTGAGCATGCTGGTGAGGCCGAGCATGAGTACGACCGGGGCGACGGCCAGGCCCGCGGGGCGTCGGGCCGGCCGTGACTGATCGGATGCGGCCTCCGATGGGCGGGGCGGTGGACCGTCACGCAGTGTCGAGTACATGGGCACTTTTCCCTTTGGGCAAGTTAAGAATCAACTGTCAATATTTAATACGACTTTTTGCCAAAATTTTTCCTAAATTTAGGGCTCGCTGTTGACCGGCGATCGGGCTGTGTGTCGTTAAGGGGACAATTTTCTGGTCATCAACACAACATGCGGACTGAGACTGGATATGCGACGCCATATAGGGTAATTTCTGATGGTCGGGCTCCGGTAGGGGGGTAGCCCGACGTCCAGGAGGGGGCTGCTTCGCCGGGGGGTCGGCGCGGTGCCGCGGTACTGCCGTGGCAGCCGGGCCACAGCTGGGGAAGCTGGGGGGGTCGAGCATGTCATGTCGATATATCACCGATTTTCGGACTCCGTCCATCCTGGGGCTTTGCGTGATCAAATGACGTTCTTCCGGGGGCGTCTCCGCAGGTAGGAGTCCTGCAGGTGAGAATTTCAAACAGCGGAAAAAAGCTGTCCTCGGCGCTGGCCGCAAGCAGAACAAGGGCGTATTCGTGTCTCGTCTCGCCGCTCGCTTCACGATGGATTGTCCTGTCGGTAACGGTCGGGATTCTGATAGCCCTTTCCGTACCGCTTGCCTCTCGTGCGCGCGCGGCCGACCCATGTGGTCCGCCAGTCGTCAACCCGATCGCCTGTGAGAACACCCGGACCGGTTCGCCGCAGTCCGAATGGGACCTCGCCGGCACCGGCGACGACACCATCCAGGGATTCAGCACCGATATCAGTGTCAATGCCGGTGGCACGGTGCACTTTAAGATCAAGACCAGTGCCAGCGCCTATCGGCTCGATATCTATCGGCTCGGCTGGTACGGCGGTGACGGAGCCAGGAAGATGGCCACCGTCAACCACTCTGGCGTGCAGAACCAGCCTGCCTGCCTCTTCTACACCGCCACCAACCTCACCGATTGCGGCAACTGGGCGGAGTCCGCGGCCTGGGCGGTGCCGAGCAGCGCGGTCTCCGGCGTCTACGTGGCCAAGCTGGTCCGTACCGACACGGGCGCGGACAACCACATCGTCTTCGTCGTGCGCAACGATGCAAGCCACTCGGACGTGCTGTACCAGACCTCCGACACCAGTTGGCAGGCGTACAACTCCTTTGGCGGGGCGAGCCTGTACCCGGGGCCGATCGGACGCGCCTACAAGGTCAGTTACAACCGTCCGTTCACAACTCGTGGTGACGTTCCGGACGGCCGTGACTTCGTCTTCGCCAACGAGTACCCGATGATTCGTTTTCTTGAGCGCAATGGTTACGATGTCTCGTACGCCAGCGGTGTCGACACCGATCGTTACGGCAGCCTGCTGACCAACCACCGGACGTTCCTTTCGGTCGGCCACGACGAGTACTGGTCGGGCCCGCAGCGGGCGAATGTCGAGGCGGCCCGGGACGCCGGTGTCAACCTGGCCTTCTTCAGCGGCAACGAGGTCTACTGGAAGACCCGCTGGGAGCCGAGCACCGAGGGGTCCGACACCCCGTACCGAACCATGGTCACCTACAAGGAGACCTACCTCGACGTGGTCGACCCGCAGGACCCGCCGACATGGACCGGCACCTGGCGTGACCCACGCAAGAGCCCGCCAGCCGACGGCGGCCGTCCGGAGAACTCGCTGACCGGTACCGCTTACATGGTCAACAGTGACGACCTCACCATGATGGTCCCGGCCGCGGACGGCAAGATGCGCTTTTGGCGCAACACCGCTGTCGCCAGCCTGGCGCCCGGGACGTCGGCGGCTCTCTCCCAGCACTCGATCGGGTACGAGTCCGATGAGGATCTCGACAACGGCTTCCGCCCGGCCGGCCTCGTACAGCTGTCGACGACCACCGGCGCTGTCAGCCAGTACCTTCAGGACTACGGGACCACGGTCGCGGCCGGTACGACCACGCACCACATGACGCTCTACCGTGCCGCGAGCGGCGCGCTGGTGTTCGGCGCGGGCACCATCCAGTTCACCTGGGGCCTGGACGCCGTGCACGACGGCACGGCAACGGCGGTTGACGCCAACATGCAGCAGGCGACGGTGAACCTGCTGGCGGACATGGGCGCGCAGCCGGCAACGCTGATGCCAGGGCTGGTCACGGCCACCGCGTCGACGGACCACACGGCACCGTCGGTGGCCATCACCTCGCCGGCCGCCGCAACAGCCGTCACCAATGGCAGCCAACTGACCGTGACCGGTACCGCTGCCGACGCCGGTGGCGGAGCCGTCGGTGGTGTGGAGGTCTCCATCGACGGCGGCGCCACCTGGCATCCGGCGACCGGGCGTGAGAGCTGGACCTACACCGGGACGGTCCACGGCCTCGGGGCGCTCACTATCAAGGCCCGTGCGTCTGACGACAGTGCCAACATCTCGGCGCCGGTGACCGTATCGGTCAATGTCAGCTGCCCGTGCATGGTTTTCGGTTCCGCCGTGACCCCGAAGACGCCGGCGGTCACCGACACGACCGCGCTGGAACTGGGCGTCCGCTTCACCGCTGACGTCGACGGCTGGGTCACCGGAGTCCGTTTCTACAAGGGCAGCGGAAACACCGGTACGCACACCGGCACGCTGTGGTCGGCCACCGGCACCCAGCTGGCCACCGCCACCTTCACCGGGGAGAGTGCGTCCGGCTGGCAGCAGGTCACCTTCGCGCAGCCGGTGCAGATAACCAGGAACACCGCCTATGTCGCCTCCTACTGGGCGCCGGCCGGGCACTACGCGGCGGACGCGGGCTTCTTCGAGGTGAGCGCGGCTGACGCCGTGCCGCTGCACGCGGCCAAGGACTCCGGGAGCGCTCCCAACGGGGTTTACCGCGCGGGCGGCACCGGGTTCCCGACCAGCACCTACGGATCCACCAACTACTGGGTGGACCCGGTGTTCTCCGATGTCGCGCCACCTGACGTCACCCCGCCGGCGGTGACGAGCCAGACACCGCTGCCCTCGTCGTCCAGCGTGTCGACGGCGGTGACCCCGACGGCGGTCTTCAACGAGGCCGTGCAGCCGGGGACAATCACCTTCACCGTCGGCGCGGGTGGGCAGAACGTGGCGGGTGGCGTCGGGTACGACGCGGCGACCAGGACCGCGACATTCACACCGACCGCGGCGCTGGCTACCGGTACGACTTACACGGCGACCGTCAGCGGTGTGCGTGACATCGCGGGCAACCTGCTTGCCGCTCCGGTGACGTGGACCTTCACCACCACGCAGCAGCCACCGGCGGACGGCCTGTGCCCGTGCGGTATATGGCCCGACTCCGCGACTCCGGCGAATATCACCGAAGCTGACACCGGCGCGGTCGAGCTCGGGGTCAAGTTCCGCTCCGACGAGGATGGAAAGATCACCGGTATCCGGTTCTACAAGGGGCCGGCGAATACCGGCACCCACACCGGGACGCTGTGGTCGTCCACTGGTACCCAGCTGGCTACCGGTACGTTCAGCGGGGAGAGCAGCACGGGCTGGCAGACGCTGACGTTCGCCACTCCCGTGTCCATTGTCAAGGACACCACCTACATCGCCTCCTACCACACCACCACTGGCCGCTACTCGACCACGCTCAACCAGTTCGCCTCAGCCGGGGTCGACAACCCGCCGTTGCACGCGCTCGCCAGCGGGCAGGACGGGCCGAACGGTGTCTATGTCTACGGCAACCATGCGTTCCCGACGCAGCCGTCGACCACGAACTACTGGGTTGACGTGGTCCTGTCGCTACCACCGGACGTGACCCCGCCGACGATCACCAGTATGGCCCCGGGCGCGGGCGCGAACAGCGTCCCGGTCACCGCGGCGATAAAGGCGATCTTCAGTGAGCGCGTCACGCCGTCGAGCATCACGATGCGGCTGACTGACACCCAGGACAACAGCGTCATCGCGTCGACGGTGGCCTACGACGGGCCGAGCAGGACAGCGACACTCACGCCGACCGCGACGCTGGCGACCGGTCACGTCTACACCGTATCGGTATCCGGGGCGACCGACCCGACCGGCAATATGATGGCGCCCGTATCCTGGTCCTTCACCACCGCGGGCCGGTGCCCGTGTTCGATTTTTGACACGACTTCCGTCCCCGCGACGCTGGATTCCGGCGACACCCAGGGAGTCGAGCTCGGCGTGCGCTTCAGCGCGGATACCAGCGGCTGGGTGACCGGGCTGCGCTTCTACAAGAGCGCGGCGAACACCGGCACGCATGTGGGCACGCTGTGGACGAATAACGGCACCGCGCTCGCGACCGCGACCTTCACGGGTGAGACCGCGTCCGGATGGCAGCAGGTGAGCCTTTCCGCGCCGGTCGCGATCACCGCCGGCGCCACCTATGTTGCCTCTTACCACGCGCCGAACGGCCATTACTCGGCCAGCGCCGGCGTGCTGAACACCACCGTCAACAATGCACCACTTCATGCACCGGACAGCGCTACCGCGGGCGGCAACGGACTGTACCTGTACGGCGCTGGTGGATTCCCTGACCACAGTTTCGCCGGTGCCCACTACTGGGTGGACGTGGTGTTCACCACGACCGCGCCGCCCGATAATACACCACCGGCGGTAGCGGTACGGTCGCCCTTGGGTGGTGCGTCGTCGGTCCCGGTGGACGTGGCGCCTCAGGCGGCCTTCACGGAGGCGGTCGTCCCTTCGACGGTCACCATGACCCTGTCCGGTGGGGGTGGCCCGGTCAGCGGCTCGGCCGCCTATGACGCCGCCGCGTTCACGGAGACCTTCACCCCCGCCGCGGCCCTGACGCCGAGCACTCAGTACACTGTCACCGTCAGTGGTGCCAAAGATGCGGCTGGGAATACGATGTCGTCCACCAGCTGGACGTTCACCACAGCCAGTGCATCAAGTCCGACCGGACCGTTCTCACTTTGGAGTGATTCGACAGTGCCGGGATCTGTCGACGCGGGCGACACCAACGCGGCTGAGCTGGGGGTGCAGTTCATACCCTCCGTGAATGGCCGGATTCTCGGCGTTCGTTTCTACAAGTCAGCAGCCAACACCGGTACGCACACGGGCACGCTGTGGAGCGGCTCCGGCACGGCGCTGGCCACCGCTACGTTTACCGGTGAGTCGACTACCGGATGGCAGGAGGTTCGTTTCTCGACGCCGGTTGCTGTTACCGCAGGTAGTACCTACGTGGTCTCCTACCACACCAGCGTCGGCCACTATTCCGTCAATGGTGGCTACTTCCTGTCATCCGGGCTGGTGAGTGGTCCGCTCACCGCGCCGTCCAGCCCTTCGTCCGGTGGTAACGGCCTGTATATCTACTCGGCCACCTCGGCGTTTCCAACAACCACGTATAATGCCGCCAACTACTGGGTTGACGTAGTGTTTGACCCGACTTCGTAGTCCTGTCGTCGTGCGGTGATTTGCCGTGGAGTTCGCCGGGCACGCTCGCGTGCCCGGCGAACTCGTACCGTCTTTTTGGGGGAAAGCGTTGTCCTTGATCGGTGCGGCCGTTGTCGGTGCGGGGTACTGGGGTCCCAACCTCGTCCGAAACCTCCGGGGAAGCTCGGAGTTCCGGCTCAGGTGGCTGTGCGATATTGACAGCGACCGCGCCCGTGCGGTCGCCGGTTCGTACGGCGATGTTCGGGCCACGGACCGGCTTGATGACATTCTTGATGATCCGCAGGTGGGCGCGGTGGCCATTGCCACGCCGGCTGCCACACATGTGGATGTCGCATTGAGGGCGCTGGACGCGGGCAAGCACGTGCTCGTCGAAAAGCCGCTCGCCTCGTCGGTGGCGGAAGGCCGCAAGCTGGTCGACGCGGCGGAGTCCCGTGGCCTCGTTCTTATGTGCGACCACACCTACTGCTACACGCCGGCGGTTATGAAGATCCGCGAACTGGTCCGGGCCGGCGCCCTCGGCGAGATCCAGTACGTCGACTCGGTGCGGGTCAATCTCGGTCTCGTCCAACGTGACGTCGACGTGATCTGGGATCTTGCTCCGCACGACCTGTCAATCTTCGACTTCATTCTGCCCGATGGAGTGACGCCCGAAGCCGTGACGGCCACCGGTGCCGACCCGATCGGCGCGGGCAGGGCCTGCGTCGGCTACCTGTCGATGGCGCTGTCCAACGGCGCGATCGCCCACACCCATGTGAACTGGCTATCGCCGATCAAGGTTCGAACGGTGATCGTCGGTGGTTCGCGGCGGACCCTCGTCTGGAACGACCTGGACCCCGCGCAGCGTCTGTCGATCTATGACCGCGGGGTCGATCTCGCGGAAGCCAACGTGCTGGAAAGTGAGAGCAGGCGGAACATGATGATCTCCTATCGCAGTGGCGACATGGTCGCCCCCGCGCTGGCCGAACGGGAAGCGCTGAGTACGGTGATGACCCAGTGGGCGACGGCGATCGAAAGCGGGAGCCCGTCCGCGACCGATGGCCGCGCTGGCCTGCGGGTCCTGGGAATGCTTGAGGCCGCTTCGCGCAGCCTGCGTTCCGGCGGCGCCCGCGTCCCGCTGCTGGAGGTCGCCCGATGACCACGGCTCCGCGGAGCGCCGCCGTTGCCCTCGCCGGCACTCGCTGCCTGGTCACCGGTGGTGCCGGAACGATCGGCTCGACCGTGTGTGACCAGCTTGTCGAGGCCGGCGCGGCCGAGGTCGTGGTGCTGGACAACCTGACCCGTGGCCGCGAGGCCAACCTGGCCACCGCCCTGAGGTCCGGGCGGGTGCGTCTGGTCACCGGCGACATCCGCGACCGCGCGTTACTGGCGGAGCTGATGCCCGGAACCGACATCGTGTTCCACTTGGCCGCGATCCGGATCACCCAGTGCGCCGAGGAGCCCCGGCTGGCGCTCGAGGTGCTTGTCGACGGGACCTTCGACGTCCTGGAGGCCGCGGTCGCCAGCGGTGTGCGCAAGGTAGTGGCCTCGTCGTCGGCATCCGTGTACGGCCAGGCGGCGGTGTTCCCCACATCCGAAGATCATCATCCGTACCACAACGACACGATCTACGGCGCGGCGAAGGTCTTCAACGAAGGTCTTCTCCGTAGCTTCTACGCCATGTATGGCCTTGATTACGTGGCGCTGCGCTACTTCAATGTGTACGGACCGCGGATGGACGTGCACGGTGTGTACACCGAAGTCCTGGTGCGCTGGATGGAGCGGATCGCCGCTGGCCAGCCGCCGCTCATCCTGGGCGACGGCACGCAGACCATGGACTTCGTATTCACCACGGACATCGCTCGGGCCAACCTGATGGCGGCGCAGGCGGACATCACCGACGAGGTCTTCAACGTCGCGTCCGGTGTCGAGACGTCGTTGCGTGAACTTGCCGAGGCCCTGGCCGCGGTGATGGGCGCCGGTCATCTCGGTCTGGAGCACGGGCCCGCGCGCCGGGTGAACCCGGTGGCCCGCCGCCTCGCGGACACCTCGGCCGCCGCGTCCCGGCTGGGTTTCAAGGCCGAGGTCGGCCTCACGGAAGGCCTGCGGCAGCTGGTCGCATGGTGGCGCGAGGCGCGGCCGGAGCTCGGCTCATGAGCTCGCTGCCCGCGCTCACGCGGCCCCGCGAGCTCGTGGTGTGCAGTTCCGGTACGTCCTGGGACGGGATCTGGTTCCCGATGCGCCATGTTGCGCTGCACCTGTCGCGCCAGCTCCCGGTGCTGTGGGTCGACCCGCCGATCTCCTACCTGACGCCGCTGAAGGACCGCAACACCGCCGCTGCCCTGCGTCGTCCCCGGCTGCGCGTGGTCCAGCCGGGGATCATCCGGCTGACGCCCGTCACCCCGCCCGGGGTGAGCCGTCCGGTCATGCGGGAGGCGGCGAGGCTGGCCGCCCGTGACGCCGTCCGGCGGGCTTTGCGGCGTATCGGTGCGACCGTTCGCGCGGTCATCGTGGACTCCCTTGCCGACCTGCTCGATGTCGCGCCCGGGGCCCGCCGGGTCTTCTACGGCACCGACGACTTCGTCGCGGGTGCCGAGCTGATGGGCGTGTCCAGGCCGTGGCTGGAACAGGCCGAGCGGCGCCAGCTCACCAAGGCACACGTGGTCGTGGGAGTCTCCCCGGTGCTGGTGGACCGGTGGCGGGCCATGGGCACCGAGCCGGTGCTGGTGCCCAACGGTGTCGACGCCGGCCACTTCGCCGGCTGTGACAACGCGCCACTGCCGGAGGACGTGCATCTGCCGTCCCCGATCGCGGGTTTTGTCGGGCACCTGTCCGACCGCATCGATCTGACGCATCTGGAGGCGGTGGCCGATCGGGGTATCTCCGTCCTCCTCGTCGGGCCGCGGCAGGCGACATTCGAGATCAAGCGTCTGGACGCGCTGCTGTCACGGCCCAACGTGGAGTGGGTGGGCCCGAAGGCGTTCGCGGACCTGCCGTCGTACCTGCGCATGATTGATGTGGGGCTCACCCCGTACACCGATTCCGCCTTCAACCAGGCCAGTTTTCCGCTCAAGACCCTTGAGTACCTGGCCGCGGGCCGGGGCGCGGTAAGTACCGACCTGCCCGCCAGCCGCTGGCTGGACACTGACCTGATCAGCATTGGCGCGAGCCCGCAGCGCTTTGCCGCCCAGACCGCGGCGGCGCTGGATGTGCTCCGTACCGACAGCCTCGCGGCTGACAGGCGTACGTTCGCCGGCCGCCATGACTGGGCGGCCCGCACGGCTGAGCTGGCCGAGCTGTGCGGCCTGCCCGCCGGGCCCGCCGGTGATCGTGCGAGTGTCACGGCGCTCACCACGGTGAAGGCGGCCGATCGATGAGCCCTATCCCGGTGATGACGCCCTGGCTGGGTGAGCAGGAGGCACAGGCCGCGGCGGACGCGGTCCGGTCCGGATGGGTTGCCCAGGGGCCGCGGGTCGCCGAGTTCGAACGCGCCTTCGCGGACAGGCTCGGCGGTGGCGAGGCGGTCGCGGTGTCGTCCTGCACGACCGCGCTGCATCTCGCGTTGGTGCTGCTGGATATCGGCCCGGGTGACGAGGTGGTGGTGCCGTCCCTGTCGTTCATCGCCACGGCGAACGCCGTCCGTTATGTCGGCGGCACGCCGGTGTTCGCCGATGTCGAGGCGTCGACCGGGAACATCACGGCGGACACGGTGGCTCCCGTTCTCACTGACCGCACCCGCGCGGTGATCGTTGTTCATCAGGGCGGGGTACCCGCGGATGTTGAGGGGGTATCGCGGCTGTGCGGGCCGCGCGGTGTCGCCGTGGTCGAGGATGCGGCCTGCGCCGCCGGCTCGACGATGAACGGCCGGTGGGTCGGCGCGGGCGCGCCGCTTGCGGCATGGTCGTTCCATCCGCGCAAGCTGCTCACCACCGGTGAGGGGGGGATGCTCACCACGACCGATCCCGCCTGGGCCGCACGTGCGCGGCGGCTGCGCGAACACGGGATGAACGTGAGCGCGGCCGAGCGGCACCGCAGCCGGCAGCCGGTGCTGGAAAGCTATGGCGAGACCGGTTTCAACTACCGGATGACCGACATCCAGGCCGCGGTCGGGCTGGTCCAGCTGGCAAAGCTCGACGCGATGGTCGAACGTCGCCGCATCCTCGCTGAGCGCTACCAGCGGTTGCTCGCGGTGGTTCCAGGTTTGGTGACCGTCGGCGATCCGCCAGGGGGGATGACCAACTACCAGAGCTTCTGGGTGGTCCCACCGCCGACCTCGGGGGTGGGCCGCAACGAGCTGCTCGCTCTCCTGGCCGAGCGCGGCATCTCGGCCAGACGCGGCATCATGGCCTCCCATCTGGAGCCCGCCTATGGCGGGCAGCGACGTGATGATCTTCCTGTCACCGAATGGCTGACCGAGCAGTCGCTGATCCTGCCCCTGTTCCACACGATGACCGAGCAACAGCATGATCAGGTGGTGGACGCGCTGCTGGACGCCATCACCGGTGGCATCGGTGGCATCGGCGGCGCGCATGTCGTGGATGGCGTTGTCGGACAGGGTGTGCACAGCTCGTGAGGATCTTGGTTTATCCCCACCTGATGGAGATCGGGGGAAGCCAGCTCAACGCGGTGGAGCTGGCGGGGGCCGTACGGGATCTGGGCCATGACGTGACCGTCTTCGGGGTGCCCGGCCCGCTTGTCGAAACGGTGCGTGCGCTCGGGCTTGACTACGTCGCGTCGCCGAAGCCGGGGCGGCGGCCGTCGCCCCGGGTGATGAGCGCACTGTGCCGGGTGGTGCGCGAACGGCGGATCGAGCTGGTGCACGGCTACGAGTGGCCGCCGGCGTTGGAGGCCTTCGTCGGGCCGCGGACGAGGCTGGGTGTGCCGGCCTTCGCCACGGTGATGTCCATGGCGGTTGCGCCGTTCCTGCCGGCCACCATGCCCCTGGTGGTCGGCACGGAGCTGATCGGCGAGTCCGCCAGAGCGGTGCGGCGCGGTCCGGTCGACCTCATCGAGCCACCGGTCGACGTGCGTGCCAACGCCCCGGACGCGGTTGGCGATGCCGCGCTCACCCAGCTGCGAACCCGTTTCGACCTGAATCCGGCCGATCTTCATGTGGTTGTGGTGTCGCGGCTCGCCACCGAGCTGAAGCTGGAAGGGCTTCTGGCCGCGGTCGACGCTGTTGCCCGGCTGGCGGTGGACCTGCCGGTGCGGCTGGTGGTGGTGGGTGACGGCCCCGCGCGGGAGCAGCTTGCCGCGCATGCCGCGCGGATCGGCGCCGTCCGGGGCGGCAAGGTGGTCGTGTTCACCGGCGAGCTCACCGATCCGCGGCCCGCGTACGCCCTTGCCGACATCTCGATCGGTATGGGCGGGTCGGCACTGCGGGCCGCGGCTTTTGCGAAGCCGTTGATCGTCCAGGGTGAGGGCGGCTTCTTCGAGCTGCTGGCTCCCGAAAGCGTCGATGCGTTCCTCTGGCAGGGCTGGTACGGCATTGGCGAGGGCGACCGGATCAGTGGTGCGCGTCGACTGACCAAGATTCTTAAGCCACTGCTTACGGACGCGGATCGCCGCCGCCAGCTGGGCGACTATGGTCGCGATCTGGTGACGCGGCGTTTCTCGCTGGAGCGCGCGGCTCGTGTCCAGGAGGCGCTCTACGCCCGGACGCTCCAGGCCGGCGTGGGCCGGCCTGAGGTGCGTACTCTCGGAGTGAGCGCGGCGGGCCTGTTCGCCCACGAGGTGCGGCGACACTACGACCAGCTGCGTGGACAGGCGGCGTTGGACGACTTCAACGCCCGTCGTGTCCAGCCGGATAATCCCCCGGCCCGGGCGGTCGCTTCCAGTCAGTCATCTTCAGATCCGGTGGCTCCGGGCTTCGCGAAGCTGCCGTCTTACCCCATGGAAGGGACGTCGCGGTGACCACGATTCCGTTGGTGGATCTGGCGGCTGCACAGGCCGAGATCGCCGAGGAGGTGCGGGCCGGGTTCGACGAGGTGCTCGCGACCACCGCGTTTGTCGGTGGGAAGCAGGTTGCCGCCTTCGAACGCGAGTACGCCGACTTCTGTGGTGTCGGGTACTGCGTGGGTGTGGGCAACGGCACCGACGCTATCGAGCTGGCGCTGCGCGCGGCCGGCGTCGGTGCCGGCACTGGCACTGGCACCCGAGCCGCTACCGGTGACAATGTCGGTGCTGACGAGGTCATCCTGCCGGTGAACACCTTCGTGGCCACCGCCGAGGCGGTGCTGCGCGCGGGCGCGCTGCCGGTGTTCGCCGACGTCGACGACGAGCATCTGCTGCTGGATCCGGACGCGGTGGGCGCGGCGTTGACCGAACGTACTCGCGCGGTGATCCCGGTCCATCTGTACGGGCAGGCCGCGCCGGTCGAGCGGATCGCGGCCGCCTGCCGCGCCGACACGATCGTCCTTGAGGACGCCGCGCAGGCACAGGGCGCTGTCCGCGACGGACAGGCCGCTGGCGGGCTCGGTCTGCTGGCGGCCACCAGTTTCTACCCGGGGAAGAACCTCGGTGCCGCCGGTGACGCGGGTGCCGTGCTGACCAATGATGCCGAGCTCGCGCGCAAGGTGCGTCTGTTGGGCGCGCACGGCAGCGAACGCAAGTACGTGCACGAGTCGTTGGGCTTCAACTCGCGCCTCGATACCCTGCAGGCCGTTGTGCTGCGGGCCAAGCTGACCAGGCTGGCCCGGTGGAACGAGGCGCGAGCGGCCGCGGCGGTCCGTTATGACGAGTTGTTGGGCGACGACCCCCGGGTCCGGCTACCGGCAACGCTGCCGGGCAACATCCATGTCTGGCACCTTTACGTGGTGCGGATTCCCGACCGGGACGCGGTACTGGCCCGGTTGCACGAACAGGGTGTGGGAGCCGGGATCCACTACCCGGTGCCGTTGCATCTGCAGCCGGCCTTCGCGGGGCTTGGCCACGCTGCCGGTGACTTCCCCGTCGCGGAGAAGGCCGCTGGAGAGATCCTCTCCTTGCCGTTGTATCCGCATATCACCCCTGAGCAGCAGCGGCGGGTCGCCGATGAGCTCCGGCGGGCGCTGCCATGACGGAGTTCTCCAAGCCTCGGGAGGCTTCCAGGCCCTCCGACGATGCCGTGTTCGTCCATTCCCATGGTCTGTGTGAGAGCGACGACGTGGGCCCGGGGACCCGGGTCTGGGCGTTCGCGCACGTGCTGCCCGGTGCCGTGATCGGTGCGGGCTGCAACATTTGTGATCATGTTTTCGTCGAGTCCGGCGCCCGGATCGGTGACCGGGTGACGGTGAAGAACGCGGTGCTCGTGTGGGACAAGGTGACCGTGGAGGACGATGTCTTCCTGGGCCCGAACATGGTCTTCACCAACGACTTCCGGCCGCGTGCCGAGGTGAAGAAGACGCGGGACGCGCTGGCTCCGACGCTCATCCGCCGTGGCGCGACGATCGGTGCCAACGCGACGATTGTCGCCGGAGTGACCGTGGGTGTGTACGCGTTTGTGGCCGCTGGCGCGGTCGTCATTCGGGATGTGCCCGCGTACGCGCTGGTCGCGGGCAATCCTGGACGGAATCTGGGCTGGGTCTGTTCCTGCGGGGACAGGCTTGATCCCGATCTGCGCTGCGTGGCTTGTCTGAAGGCCTACCGGCCGGCGACCGGTACCGACGGGCTGTGCGAGGCCGTGCCCTCGGCGTCCGTTGCGGCTGTTTCGGCCGCTTCGGCCGCTTCAGCCGTTTCGACGCCGTAGGAAGTGTCCCGCGACGGCTGGTGCGGCCCTGGCCGTACCAGCCGCCGCAGCGGGAACAGGGGCACGGCGCACGCGGCCAGCCCGGCGGGGGGGAGCAGCAGCAGCCGGGCGAGGTCCCCGCGTACCACCGTGCCGAGCCCCACCATGACCAGGACAAGGACCGTGGTCGCGACAACAGGGCGGCCGCAGTACCGCAGCGCGGCGATGGGCCCTACGTCCGCCCTGGCGATGGCGAATATGAACGCCGGGCCTACCACGACCACCGCCACCGCGGCCTGGGCGAACGCAAGGCCACCGATCCCGCCTGCCCGCGCCCCGATGAACAGGGCCGGGGCGAGCGCCGCCAGCCAGCTGCCCTGGACGGCGAAGACCGCGCGCGAACGGCCCGCGCCCACCAGCAGGTCATAGGCGAGTTCAGCCGCGACCCGGCACGCCCCGAGGACCGCCAGCCACCGCAGGGCGTCGGCTGCGGCATCCCATTTCGGGCCGTAGACGATGTGGATGAGGGGTCCGGCGAGCACCGCGATGATCGCGCAGACCGGCAGCGTCGCGGCCATCAGCAGCGCGATCGAGCGGGCGAACGCGTCGGTGAGCGCCTTGCGGTCGGTGGACAACCGAGCGAACGCCGGCATAGCCACTCTCCGCACGGCTAGCGAGAACATGTTCACCGGCCAGCTGGAAAGGTTGAACGCGAGCATGTAGAAGCCAAGGGCCACCGGGCCCAGGACAGCACCGACGACCACGTAGTGGATGTTGAGCACTCCGAAGACCAGCAGGCTCGACCCGGCCAGCGGCAGGCCGAAGTCCAGCAGGCCACGTACCTGGTGCCGGTCGAAGCCGAACCTGATCCGCGCGCCGGCGAAGGCAAAGATCATTATTGAGGTGGTGAGGTTACCGGCCAGATAGCCGATGACCAGGCTCCAGGCACCGTGCCCGAGGGCGGCAAGACCGATCGTGACACCTGTGTTGACAGCGAGCGCGGCGAGGTCGGCAATCATGCGCCGGCCCTGCTGGAACGCGCGGGTGAGCAGGGCGGCGGGTACGGATGCCACCCCGTCGACAATCATGCTCAGGGCCAGCACTCGGACCAGACCGGTCGCCGCGGGTGAGCCGAGCAGGTCTGCGATGGTCGGTGCCAGCACCAGAGTAAGCAGGTAAAGCCCGATGCTGAAGCCGGTCGACAGCGTCTGGACGGTTGGGGCGATCAGCCGTGGCTCCCCCGGCCAGCGCACGATCGCGAGCGAGACACCCAGTTCGTTGATGGACAACAGGGCGTTGAGGACGACCAGCGCGACCGCGAAGTCCCCGTAGTCCGACGGGCTGAGCAGCCGGGCGAGCACGATCCCGGTGACCACGGTGCCCAGCCGGCTGAGCGCGTTGTTCAGGAGGCTGAAGCCGAGGCCGCGCCGTACCGCCCCGCCGAGCCCTGTTCCGCCGCCGTCGTTCCTGGTGTCGCTGTCTGTGACGCCGTTCTCCTGGGCGCCGCCAGCCGGCCCCGGAGCCGGCTCGGGTGGAGTCCGTGGGGACGGCATCCCCGGTGTTGACGCGCTTGCCGGCATGTTCGGCATGGTTCCCCCATCTGCGACTGGCCAGGTGATGTCGCGGCCATGCGCTGCTTATCGAAGCATGGCCCTGCTATGATCTATGCCGGTCCTCGATAATGTCATCTGGAAACAACATAATGACAACGCGGTGTGGCCTCTTCGTTCCTTCCGGAGTGCGCACGGGCCGCGTCTTCGGGGTACTTTACTTAAAGTAAGAGATGTATCACTTTAGGTGAACGTGCTGTTTCCGGGTACATGCGGCGTGTTCACTTGGCATCGATCGCGTCGCCAGGCGGCGATCAATTGAATCGGTGTTCCGACCAAAGGATATGTCTGTATGACGACCTCCATGCGTCCGGCGTGCGGGGCCAGCGGCCCATCCGTGCACGGGTCTGGCCGGCCGCGGCGTCCGGTGGACCGAAGGGTGCGCGAGTATAAGCTTGCCGTGTCGGTGGCGGCCCGGACGCCCGCGCCGCCCAGCGGCGATCGCAGGTGCTACCGCTTCTCGCCTTGTCTCGCGACGGTCCTGCTCGTGGGCGCGATGGGGTTCGCGGTCGCCGGGTGCGGCGATTCCACCGGCGGCAATCCGAGGCTGCCGCCAAGCCTGCCCCCGCGGGGGGACTCGCAGCTGATCTCACTCTGGAGTAATGATGCGAAACCCGTGCCTGAGGCCGATCCGGACCCCGCCGCGGTTGAGGTCGGGATCCGGTTCCGTGTCGACACCCCAGGTGACATCCTTGGAATACGCTTTTACAAGGGCCCTGACAATATCGGCGAACATACGGTCAGCCTGTGGTCCGACGCCGGTGACCGGCTGGCGACCGCCACGGCCGTCGGCGAAAGCGACACCGGCTGGCAGGTGGTGATGCTGGCCAAGCCGGTGCCGGTCCAGGCCGCCACGACCTACACGGCCTCGTATTTCGCGCCGACGGGGCATTATTCGGCGACCCCTGAGTTTTTTGATCAGGCCGTGTCGGCCAACGGGCCGTTGCGCGCCGCTGGGGCGACCAGCGGGGTGTACCACTACGGCGGCGGCTTTCCTGACGCTACCTACCGTGACTCCAACTACTGGACCGATGTGCTGTTCCGGCCGGCGTCAGGATCTTCGGGCGATCCGGTGGCCCCTTCTATGACTCCAGTCTCATAGTGTATGGTTACTGTTAGTGGCGCACTCGGTTGTTGTGCAAAGAGCGTCCCGCCGTTTTAGATCATCGGGTCCATCAAGCGGATGGCAGGTGGAGATGGGTTGACCGGCAACCGCAAGTGGGATCGACGTGTACGGCGGTCGGCCTCAGGGTTCAGGTGGTGCTCTCTTCCCATCACCTGGTGTTCACCCGCATGAGATTATGTAGTTGTGCCGGCGGGGCTGGCTTGGTAACTTGTTGGCCCGTTGGCGCTTGTGTTACATGGCCAGGAGGAGTCCCGGCACTCTTCTCGCTCTGATGACGGCCGTGTATCTTGGATCTGATCCGGTGTCGGCGCAATGCTGACCCGCGCTGGGGGGCAAGGGGCACGAGTGTATTTTTCGGATTTCATCGCGGTTCTTGTCCGTCGTTGGTATATCCTGTTCATCGGGATTGTTCTCACCGGCCTGGCTGGGGTGGGTGTACACACCACCATCGGTCCAACATTCCAAGCCAACGCAGCCGTGGTGGTACTGCCGCCGACGTCGGACCCCGGTACCACCAGCACCGCCGCGAGCCGAAATCCGTATCTGTCCCTGCCGCTCGGTAACACCGCGGACGTTCTGACCCGGATCATGGCTACCGAGGCGGTCCGGCAGGAACTCAAGGCCGCGCATGCGACGTCGGCGTACACGATCGCGTTGGTCTCCGACGGTTCCCCGGTGCTTGAGATCGCCGCGACGGACACTTCAGCGGCCACCGCGAGCAACACCGCCTCGGTACTGGTGAAAACGGCCGAGAGCGAGCTCGAAAAGCTGCAGGTCATGCAGAATGTCCCGAAGAACTCGATGATCCGGGCCAGTCAGCTTATTTCTCCGGGCGAGCCCGATGTGCTTCACGGGAGCCAGATCCGGGCGCTGCTCGGTGTGGCCGCCCTCGGTCTCATCCTTTCGGTCACGGCCTGCTTCGTCGCTGAAGGGGCTTTTACCGGCCGGCGGGCCGCCTTGGCCGCGGCCGTCCGCGGCCGGCGCGCCAGCGAGGCTCGGGGCGGGGGGCGCTCGAAGGAGGCGGTCCGGTCGGGAGGCGCTTCCCGCAGCTCCGCGACGCCCACGGAGAAGCAGGACGTCGATGATCTGGAGGGCGACGGCAGCGACGACGACACCGATTCCCAGGGCCTGGAGAAGCTGGAGTGGGACGGTGACCGTGACAGCGAGGAGGAGGAGGGGCGGCTGAAGCAACCGGACGCCCGTGAGACAACGATGGTTCTGGTAGGCCTACGCCGACGTTCCGACAAGTAGCCCTCGATGCTCGGCCTGCCCGTCGGTATCGCTCGTTTCGCGCTGGCTCGGCGTTACCTTTCGCGTGTAGACGTCACCTCTTTGCTGTCTCTTTACGTGCTGCTTCTTCTCGGTATCCCGTCACAGCTGATTTTTGGCCCTCTCGGCGCCGCCGGCACGCCAGCCAACCTGTTGGGGATGCTCTGCCTGTTATGGTGGATTCTCGTGGTCATGCTGCCGTTCGGCGGTGCGGCGACAGGCCCGCAGCCCATCCGTATAGCAATGGTTTTTCTGGCTACGATGGTGCTGGGCAGCTATGCGGCCGGCGCGCTGCGCGCGGATATCGTTCCCGAGGAGCTGCGCGCCGCTGACCGTGGTTTGCTGCTCCTGGTGACCTGGGCCGGCGTGGCCCTGATAACGGCGGACGGCGTCCGGTCGTGGCGCCGGCTGGATGTTCTGATCGGCCGCCTCGTGGCGATGGGTGTCTTTCTCGCGGTTCTCGGCATCCTGCAGTTCTCGATCGGGCTCAACATCGCCGGTTACATCCACATTCCGGGCCTGCGGGTGAACGGTACCCTCGATCTCATCTCCGCCCGGTCGATATTCCGCCGGATCACCGGTACCGCGAGCCATCCGATCGAGTTTGGCGTTGTACTGGCGATGCTGCTGCCCCTCGCGATAAGCCGTGCGTTCGCCGCGCCGGCGAAGCTGAAGGTGCGACGCTGGCTCGCGGCGGCCAGCATCGGTGTGGCCCTGCCCATGTCGGTGTCACGCTCGGCAATTCTTGCCATCGCGGTGGTCGCCGTGTTCATCATCCCGAGCTGGGACCGCCGTCGGCGGCTCGCCACCTTCAAGGTGATGCCCCTGTTTCTTGTCGGCATGAGAGTAGCGATTCCCGGGCTGCTCGGTACGATCACGAGCCTGTTCACCGGTATCAGCAACGACCCGAGTACCAAAGGGCGTACCGAGGACTATGCCGCGGCCGCGAAGTACATTGCCGTGCATCCACTGTTCGGGCGGGGTTTTCGAACGTTCATCCCGAGCCTGTACAGGTTCCTGGACAACCAGTATCTGATGACCATCGTGGATGCCGGTCTGATCGGGTTGGTTCTCCTGTTGCTGGTCTTCCTGGTCGGGATCTTCACGGCTCGGGGCGCCCGGCGACGTAACGAAGATCCAATTTATAAGGATCTTGCTCAGGCAATCGCGGCGGGCATCGGGGCGGCAATGGTCAGCTTCGCGACTTTTGACGCGCTCAGCTTCCCGATGTGTGGCGGTCTGCTCTTTTTACTGCTGGGGCTTGCCGGAGCGATGTGGCGGCTGTCGGGCCAGCCTGATGATCGTATCGAAAAAAATGATCATAAGTTTCATGCGTCCGCCGCACCCGCACCCGCACCCGCACCCGCACCGGCCGCGCTTCCGGCCGCGCAGCCTTTGGCTGACCAGATGATTGGTGCGGCCCATTGATCGATACGGTGGGCCGTGCCGTTATCCCCAGCAGGGCTTGATGAGGCTCTCACCAGGCCTTTTCCTGTATTTGTGGAGAGGCTCGCACTCGTCGCCCTCGGCTGTCGCTCCTAACGGGCTCCCGTGGCTCCGACGGTGGTTTTCTGATTCCATGACGAGGGGTTGTCCATGACTGTGCTCCGGGGCCGTCATCGGTGATACTGGCGCTAGCCGAATCTGCTAGGCTTGATTGAGTAGACCGGACTATGCCATACCTGGGGGGATGGATGACGGGGGCTCAGTCGTCTAGGGATTGTGCTGTCGTTGGTGTAGCCGTGGGTGGCG
Organism: Protofrankia sp. CiT1; assembly: GCF_917627335.1. Taxonomy (NCBI): domain Bacteria; kingdom Bacillati; phylum Actinomycetota; class Actinomycetes; order Frankiales; family Frankiaceae; genus Protofrankia; species Protofrankia sp. CiT1. The sequence continues at coordinate 29,023 of NZ_CAKJTP010000035.1, forward strand.
AGAGTGAGCTGTCGGTAAACGCCGACGCGGATTCTGGGTTACCCTCAGCCTGCTTGCCCTCAACCCGCAGCCGCTTCGTTCGAGGGATGCTGCGCGGAGTAACCGAGGAAAGCGCATCCCTTCCGTCCATCGAGCTGCAGGGCATCCCTCTGGTATGCCTCACGGTCGCGGACGCGCGTATCGCGGTCCGGACCGCGATGGAAGATCCCCGGCCCGCCCTTGTGGCCTATGTCAACGCGCACTCGCTCAATCTTGCCTACACCGATGTCGCTTATCGGGCCGCGTTGCAGCGGGCGCACCTGGTGCTGCCGGACGGTATCGGCGTCGCGGTCGCGGCCAGGATGCGAGGCCTGCGTTTTGCCGCGAATCTCAACGGTACGGATTTCACTCCGGTGTTACTCGCCCTTGCCGCCGAACAGGGGTATCGGGTCTTCCTGTTCGGCGGTCGCGACGCTGTGGCCAGCCAGGCCGCCGAGGCGCTGCGGGCGCGGATTCCGGGGCTGTGCATCGCCGGTGTACGGGACGGCTACGGCTGGGCGGACGACCCGGATTCCGTCGTTGAGGAAATCAGGGCGGCGCGAGCGGATCTGCTGGTGACCGCGCTTGGCAACCCGTTGCAGGAGCTCTGGCTGGACCGCTATCTGGAGGCCACGGGCGTACGGCTCGGCGTCGGCGTCGGCGCGTTCCTCGACTTCACGGCTGGCCGGGTTCCGCGTGCCCCGGATTGGATGATCAAAAATCGGCTGGAATGGGTGTGGCGTCTCAGTGTCGAGCCACGCCGGATGTGGCGCCGGTATCTGGTCGGCAATCCACTGTTCATCTGGCGGACGCTGGTGAGCAGACAGCCACCCGCCCAGCTTCGGCTGAGCCGGCGCGTCCTCGCTGGAACGTATCCGCTTCCAGCCGGATCGTGGGGTGTTCACCATCAGCAGCCGGCCACCGACGCCGGGTTGGTCCCGTCGGCGCGGGGGCCACGGTGACCGCGGATCTCCAGCCGGCCAGCTCCGCCGAGCGGCCGGTCGCGGCGTCGTCCGCCGTGGCTGCCTGGCCGGCGGATGCGGAGCGGCCGGATGCGCCGGATGCGCCGGATGTGACGGTGGTTGTCGTCACCCGCAACAACGCTGATGTCATCGTGGACTGCCTGGCCGCACTGCCAGCGGCCTTCGAGGGCGAGCTCTCCTGGCGGGCCGTGGTCGTCGACAACGCCTCGGTTGATGACACGGCGCTGCTGGCGGCCAAGGCCAGTCCTGACGTGCTGCTGTTGGCGACCGACGCCAACAGTGGATACGCGGCGGGTGTCAACGCTGGCCTGGCTGCGTTGACACCGCGGCGCGCGGTTTTGGTGATCAATCCCGACGTGCGGCTGGACCGCGGCAGCGTCCAGGCGCTGTGGGCGGCCCTGCGGCCCTTTGACACCGGCATCTGCGTACCGAGCCTGCGCGATGCGCGTGGCCAGGTGCGCCACTCACTGCGCCGTGAACCCACAGTGCTCCGGGCGCTGGGCGAAGCGCTGCTTGGCAGTGACCGGTCCGGGCGGATGGCGACATTAGGCGAGATCATCATGGATGATCGCCTGTACGCCGCACCCCAGGTCGCGGACTGGGCGTCCGGTGCCGCAATGTTGATCTCCAAAGAGTGCCTGGATGCGGTGGGCCCGTGGGACGAGTCCTTTTTCCTTCCTTCGGAGGAGGCCGAGTTCATTCTCCGCGCTCGTGACCATGGCTTCCTGCTTCGCTATGTACCATCGGCGGGCGCTGTCCAGCTCGGTGACGAACGGCACGCAACGCCGCAGTTGTGGGCCTTGGGCCAGATGAACAGAGTACGGCTGCAACTGCATCGCCGAGGTCTGGTTGCCGCGCACGCGATGCGCTGGCTGCTGGTACTCAACGCGGCTCTGCGCGCCCGCCGTTCGCCGGCCCACGGACGGGCACTACGACTGCTGCTGTCCATTAACCCCGGGGTCGGCTTTCCGCCGGTGGCCTCGTTGATCGAGGCTTCTGTCGTATCGAGTGATCCGTCGATGGTCGATTCATGATCATATCTACGGTACGGGAAGTCGTGGCCTGGCCGGTCCGCGCTGGGGAACCGCCGCAACTCTGCGACGGGCTTACGCTGAAGAGCTCTTGGGGGAGACAGTGACACAGAACCGGGATACCGACACGGACACCGTTCGACCCGCGGTGACGTCGTTCCCAACGGACGTGGTCATCGTGGGGGGCTGCGGCCACGTAGGGCTTCCGCTGGGTGTCGCGCTGGCTTCGCGCGGCCGGCGGGTCCTCCTGTATGACATCGACGCGGCGGCGGTGAGAGTCGTCAACGATGGTCGTCTTCCCTTCCGGGAGCCGGGCGCTGGCGAACCGCTCGCCGAAATGACGGCGGCGGGCCGGCTGCGCGCCACGACCGATCCGGCGGTGATCTCCGAAGCCGAGCACGTGGTGGTCGTTGTGGGTACGCCGGTGGACGGGCATCTCAACCCCGACCCGCAGGTGGTGCCCAGGGCGATACGTACGTTCTCAGACCGTCTCGTCGACGGCCAGCTGCTGATCCTGCGCAGCACCGTCTATCCGGGCGTGACCGCGCTGGTGGAGAAACTCATCTCGGAGATCGGTCGGGACGTCCAGGTCGCCTTCTGCCCGGAACGCATCGCCGAGGGCCGGGCCATGACCGAGCTGTTCGAGCTTCCGCAGATCGTCGCCGCCCGTTCCAACGCCACCAGGGCGCGGGCAACCGCCCTCTTCGCCGCCCTGACCAACGAGATCGTGGATCTTCAGCCTGAAGAGGCTGAACTCGCGAAGTTGTTCACCAACACGTGGCGGTACATCAAGTTCGCGACCGCCAACCAGTTCTACATGATTGCGAATGATCTCGATCTTGACTTCGAGCGCATCCGCGACGCGCTGGGCCACAACTATCCGCGGGCGGCGGACCTGCCCGGCGCGGGCCTCGCCGCCGGCCCATGCCTGTTCAAGGATACGATGCAGCTGGCGGCCGTAACCAACAACACGTTCGCTCTCGGCCATGCCGCGATGTTGGTGAACGAGGGCCTCCCGCTCTACCTGGTCTCCCGCCTGAAGGAACGTTTCGACCTTGCCGGGATGGTTGTCGGCATACTCGGGATGGCCTTCAAAGCCGGCAGCGACGACACTCGGGCAAGCCTGTCGTACAAGCTGCGCCGCATTCTCGACTACTCGGCGGCCGGTACGCTCTGCACGGATCCGTATGTCAGTACCGACGGCCGCCTGCTGCCGTTGGAGACTGTGGTCGAGCGGGCGGACCTCCTCATCATAGCCGCGCCGCATCCGGACTACGCCGAGCTGCGGACCGAAAAGCCAGTGATCGACATCTGGAACTTGCTCGGTGCGGGCGTGCGGGTATGATTTATTTCTCGGCCGCGGGCGGTACGGAGAATATCCGATGACGCCGCGGGTGTCGGTGGTGATGCCGGTCTACAACGAGGGCGACGCTATCGTCCCAGTACTCGACCGGTTGCTCGAATCCGTGGTTCTCCCTTGCGAGATCATGGTTATCTACGATTTCGACGGTGACAGCACGGTGCCGAGTCTGGTCTCCTACGCGGAGAAGGACGCGCGGGTGCGGCCGGTCCGCAACACCTACGGGCGGGGGCCGGCGAACGCGATCCGTTTCGGTATAGAGCACGCGGTCGCACCGGTCACCGTGGTGACGATGGCGGACGGCAGCGATGATCCGCGCCAGATCGACGAGCTGGCGCGGTTGGTTGACCGCGGTGTGGTGGTCGCCGCGGCATCCCGTTACATGCCCGGCGGCCAGCAGGTGGGTGGCCCCCTGGTCAAACGGGTGTTGTCGCGCGCGGCCGGCAGGTCCCTGTCGCTGCTCACGCGTATCGGCACCCGGGACGCGACGAACAGTTTCAAGGCGTATTCGACGAGTTTCGTCCGTAATGTGGGGATTGATAGCAGATCTGGTTTTGAGATCGGTCTTGAGCTGACTGCCAAGGCCCGTCGTCTCGGCCTGCCCGTCGCTGAGATCCCGACGATATGGCTTGACCGGGCGCTGGGCGAGTCAAATTTTGACCTTGCTCGCTGGCTGCCCGAGTACCTCCAGTGGTACCGCTTCGCCTTCGGTCGGCGGTTGACCGTCGGCGAGTTACAGGCCTTACGGCACACGGCGGGATCCGGCGGTCCCGGCCCACGAAACGGAAGCTATCCCCGACCGCGTGTCCCGAAGGCCGAGAACGCTGGTAAGGCTCCACTCGAAGGTGGCGCGAAGACTGGTTCCGCCATGTCGGCGGAGGCCCTGACAGATAGTAAGGAATGAAACAGATGGCAACTGTTCTGGTGACCGGTTCGGCCGGTTTTATCGGTGGTTATGTCGTGCAGGATCTCCTGGGTCGTGGATACGACGTGGTGGGTCTGGACAACCTCTCGAAGTACGGGCCGGTCGCTCGCAGCTATGATGATCATCCGAATTACCGGTTCATCGAGGGCGACGCGCGGGACACCGACCTGCTGAGCGAGCTACTCGTTGACTGCGACCATTTCATCGCCGGTGCGGCCATGATCGGTGGAATTTCCTACTTCCACACCTACGCATATGATCTCCTCGCCACCAACGAACGCATCATTGCTTCGTCCTGCGATGCCGCTATCCGGGTCTTCCGCGCTGGCGGGCGGCTGCGGAAGGTGACGTACCTCAGCTCGTCCATGGTGTTCGAGTCGACCGACCGCTGGCCGTCGGTGGAAGGAGACGAGCGCAAGGTCGCGCCGCCGCTTTCGTCCTACGGCTTCCAGAAGCTCGCGGTCGAGTACTTCGCCCGGGCGGCCTGGGACCAGTACGCGCTGCCCTACACGATCGCACGGCCTTTCAACTGTGTCGGTGTTGGCGAGGGCCGAGCGCTCGGCGAGGTCGAGGTGCTGTCCGGCAACGTGAAGCTGGCCATGAGCCATGTGGTGCCCGACCTGGTGCAGAAGGTGCTCAAGGACCAGGACCCGCTGCACATTCTCGGTGACGGCAGCCAGGTGCGGCACTACACCTACGGTGGGGATCTGGCCGCGGGGATCGTGACGGCGATGGAGCATCCGGACGCTCTCAACGAGGACTTCAACCTCTCCACCGCGCGGTCGACCACGGTCCTTGAACTGGCTGAGCTGATCTGGAAGAAGATCAAGGGCCCGGACGTGGAGTTCCGGTACGTCAGTGACGACCCCTTCCAGTACGACGTGGCCAAGAGGGTGCCGAACGTGGACAAGGCCCAGCGCGTCCTGGGTTTCACCGCGGACACGCCTCTTGACGTCATGCTGGACGAGGTCATCCCGTGGATCAAGCAGGCGGTCACGGACGGCCGGATTTAGAGCGACCGGCAATAGGGGACGCGGCGTCGCGGGGCTGGGGCACGCACCTCGCCGTGTTGTCGTCAGTCGCCACCCAACACCAGGGTGGCTCCCTCCTCCGCCTCGCGATGCACGCACCCCAGCCCCGCTCCTTGATCCACACCCCTATTGCCGGGCGCTCTTAGAGGCTCCGGCAACAGGACTGTCCGGCTCGCGGCGTCCGGGCGGCGCCTCGCGTCGTCGTTGTCGTCGGTCGACGCCCAGCACCAGGGATGCGCCGGAGGTGGTGGGCGACGACCGAAGAGCCGCGCGTACCCGTGCATCGCCGCGCGATGCACGGGTACGCGCGGCGATGCACGGGGAGCGATGACACGAGCCGCGTGCCCCAGCCCCGCGACGCCGCGTCCCCTCTTGCCGGTCGCTTTCACCTGGAGGTCAACGATGGCACCACACAGCCCCGGCGCTACCGCTGTCGCCGCTGACCGGGCCGGCGTCACGCACCGGCGACCGCGTGGGCTCGCCGCCCGCGCCGAGCTGTCGGACCGCCTCCGATCCCTGTTCCCGCTGGACTCCGGATCGCCGATCCGTCCTGGCAAGGTGCTGCTCGCGCTGGTGGCGCTGGCCGTCGGCACCCTGATCTCGCTCGTCCGCCAAGGCGGGATCGGCGCGCTCGACACCATGTGGGCCGAGGACGGGCACATCTTTCTGGAACAGTCCGTGCGTATGTCCGTGCTGGACGCGTTCACCACCACATATGCCGGATATCTGCATGTTGTGCCGAGGACGATCGCGGCGCTCACGGCTTTGTTGCCGGTGCGGGACGCGGCGGCGAGTTTCGCGGTCCTCTCGGCGCTGCTGCTTGCCGCCACCGCTGTCTTCGTTTATGTCGCAAGCGGTGCCACGCTGCGGCACCGTCCGGTGCGGCTGGTGTTGGCCGCTTCCTTCGTTGTCCTGCCGATCGGCCAGGGCGAGGTCCTCAACAATGTTGCCGCGAACCTTCACTTCCCGTTGATGGCAGCGAGCTTGTGGGCATTGTTGTGGAATCCGCGCAGGCGGGTTTTTGGCGCGGTCGCCGCACTTGTGCTGGCTCTTGCCGTGCTCTCCGACCCGACCATGATTCTGCTCGCTCCGGTTGCGGTGCTACGGGGAGTGCTGTTGCGCGGGGTCCGCGGCTGGGGCCCTGGCGGCGTGCTGCTGGCCGGAGCCGTCATCCAGATGATTCCCCGGGTGACTGGTCACACGGACCGCGCGTTCGCGCCGCTGGCGCTCAGCCCGTTGAAGATCCCGGTTTACTTTGCGCACAATGTGCTGGCTGGTGGGCTGTTCGGGGACAGGTTGCCAGGCCGTTCGGTGACATCCCCCCGGGCAGCGCTGTTCATGCTGCTGGCGCTCATGGTGCTTGGCCTGCTGGTCGCCCTCGCCTGGAAGCGCCGGCGGGCGCCATCCAGCTGGCTGGCTTTGATCATGGTGGGGCAGAGCGTGCTGTTTTATGCCGGGCCGGTGCTGCTCGCCGGTGCGGCAACCCCGCGCTACGCACTCGCACCGGCGCTGATGCTTCTGTCGGCGGCCGCTGTCGTTGTGGACGCGGCTGCCGACGATGGTGGCGACCTGCTTGCCGGCACATCCCGGCAGGCTGGACTGCGCCAGTACTCCTTCGTGCTGCTGCTGTTGCTCGCTATGGCAAGCGGGTTCCGGATGGACAACGCGCGTGGTGCCGGCCCCCGCTTCAGCCAGGAGCTGAGTACCGGCCGAGCGCGTTGTGCGGTCGCCCTGCCCGGCTCTGACTCTGCCTCGGTCACGGTCCGTGTCAGCCCGCCAGGATGGTCGGCGAGCCTGCCCTGCCAGGCCGTGCTGACCCGTTGACTGTCGAAGGGCTGGCGAGCTGGCACGGGGCCATGATCCAAGCATTATGCGGTCACCATCGTGCGACGACCTTTCGGGCCTCGAAACCCTCAGCGTAGCGAGTGCCGCACTCGACTCCGCGTAGCCGCAGTACCGAGCGGAAGGTCTCCTCGTCGAACCAGGGCTTCGCCTTCTGGCTGGGGAAGTGCTCGGTGATGTGGGCGAGCTTCGCCGCGACGGTTTTCGCCGACAACGGTACGTACAGCGTGGGGCGCATCGTGTTGCCATCCCACTTCGGGATCTCGTAGCCGAGAATCAACGCTCCGCGAAACGCCTGCCAGGCAAGATCGCCGATAGTTCGATGGTCCTGATGCGCATCGGTCAATGACGGCGCGAACACCACATCCGGCTGGACCTGCCGCGCGATCTGGAGCAGCACATCCTTGACGCCGCCCCATTCCCGGGGGAGGAAGCCGTCCCGGACATCATGCAGATGCAGGGAGCCGAGCGAGCCGCCCCCCAGGTTCCGGGCGCTCGTCTCGGCTTCGGCGCCGCGTTCGCCTGATCCGGTGAAGACGACCCAGTGCACGGACGCTGTGGGGTACCGGGCGAGGA
>NZ_CAKJTP010000035.1:37176-38443 GCF_917627335.1 Protofrankia sp. CiT1
AGTACCCGGCCACGACAGCCGAACACCCAGGGCGGAGCGGGAAAATCTGTCGTAATGCCGCCGAACGGGCGCGTAACGACGGCTATCGATCATGCTGCGTGATCTCGGCCCGCGCTGTTCGCGGACCGCGCCCTGCTCGACGGCGATGGCCGGGTGCGACGGGAACGAGCCCGCACGGTCGGGTTTCGGCCAGGCCACGGGCCGTTCTCCCCGGAGAAAACGCCGGATCCCGCCGAGTGCCACGGCTTGCAGGAAGAACACCTGGGCCGCGAGGCGTACCGGCGCGGGTGGGTCGCCACCATGGATCATCGTCGCCAGGCTGCCCGCTCCCGCGATGTTGCCGGCCAGGAACAGGCGCGCGGCCCAGCTGCGCCGGGCCGCGGGAACGCTGACCCCGATTAGCATGACGTGGGCTATCGGCCCGAACGAGGACCGCACCAGCCGGTGTCCCCACAGCTGTGGAGTGACGGGCAGAGCACCTGGCAGCAGTGCCTCCCTGCGGCGCCAGAGCATGTCGAGGTTGCCGGCCACCACCCGGGTCCGCCGTTCCCATTCCTCGCTGTACGTGGGGCTGGCGGTCTCGACCGAGTAGGCGGACGGCTCGTAGACGACCCGCAGTCCCGCCTCGGTGATGTCCAGAGCGAGCCAGGCGTCGTCCACCGCGACGTCCGGGGGCAGTGCCCGAAAGGCGTTCCGGCGGAACGCGAGCATCTCGCCGACGACTCCGATGGTCTGGCCGATGGCCGACTCGCACTGTTTCAGCCAGGACTCGAACCGCCAGTAGAAGCCCTGGACACCAGCGGGGTCGTCGACCCGCTTCTCGCCGGCGACCGCACCGACTGCCGGGTTACGGAAATGGCGCGCCGCTGCCCGCAGGGAACCGGGGGCCAGGTGCGCGTTCGCGTCCGAGAGCACCACGATGTCGTGGTTCGCGGTGGCGACCCCCCGGTTGACAGCCTCACATTTGCCCAGCCGCATCCCGGCCGACAGCACCGTGACGCCGGGGCGTCGAGCCGCTTGCGCGGTGGCCGGGTCATCCGCGACAACAATGATCTCAAGCGGGCCTGGGTATCCGGTGGCGGATAGCTCGTCGATTTTATTTTTGATCACTGTCGCCTCGCGGTACGCCGAGATGACCACGGACATTGACGGCCAGGCGTCAGGATCTTCCGGCTCCTCAGCCGGGTGGCCACGGCTTTTCAGTGCGACGTATAGCGGATACAGGGCGTGGCCGTACACGGCTATCGCTCCCAGTGATAATATCATT
>NZ_CAKJTP010000036.1:0-24421 GCF_917627335.1 Protofrankia sp. CiT1
TCGCTCTAAGCGGTCGGCGCTGGGGGCTGTGCGGCGGAACATGTCCGCGCGGCCCCCGGCCGCCCGAACGTCCTAATGTCGCCTGATGGCGCTGTATCGGACCCGACAACTGACCCGCCACGATGTCGATGCCCTACGGGATCTGACAGCGGCGGCCGCCGAGACGGACGGGATCGCTCCCCTGTCCGATGACGCCGTGTTGCGCATGTCGCCCGATCCGCTCGTACATGGGCAACACCTGATCAGCACTGTGCCAGATGTATCAGACATATCAGACGTGCCAGACCTGCCAGACCTGCCAGACCTGCCAGGGCCGCGCCGGATCGCCGGATACGCCTATCTGGCCGACCACCTCGACAACACGTGGCAGGCGGAACTGGTCGTTCACCCCGGGCAGCGGCGCCGCGGCCACGGCGGACGCCTGCTGGCCGCGCTGACCGGCTCCGCTGACCAGGCCGCCGCGCGGCTCAACGTCTGGGCACGCGGCGACCCGCCCGCAGCGGTGGCGCTGGCACACAGGTACGGCTTCGGCCGCGAGCGGGTGCTGTGGCAGATGCGCCGGCCGCTGTCCGTCCTCCCCGGCGTGGAGCTGCCGGCAGGGGTCACCATCCGCCTCTTCGTCCCGGGACAGGACGAGGAGGCGTGGTTGGCCGTCAATCGCGCCGCCTTCACCGGCCATCCCGAGCAGGGCCGTTGGACGGTGACCGACCTTCTCCTACGAGAGGCCGAGCCGTGGTTCGATCCGGCGGGCTTCTTCCTCGCCGAGTCCGCCGGCCGGCTCGCCGGTTTCCACTGGACGAAGGTCCATCCCGCCGCGGCCGGCCGTACCGCGGAGCCGGCCATGGGGGAGATCTATGTCGTCGGTCTGGAACCCGCCTTCGCCGGGCACGGGCTCGGGCGTGCGTTGACCCTCATCGGGCTGCACCATCTGCGTGATCGGGGATTGGCAACGTCGATGCTCTACGTTGACGACGTCAACCAACGGGCGATACGCCTGTACGAGGACCTCGGCTTCACCCGGTATCGCGCGGACATCTCCTACCTGCGCGAACCGGTGAACAGTCCGTTGACCTGATGTGCCGGCACCTGGCCCCGTGCGGAAACCCGCGGGCGCCTGCCATCGCCTCCTCTTCGGTCCGCTGCCGGGGTCACAGTGCGTCCGGCTCGGCAGGTCAGGCCGTCGGCCCGTCAACGAGACGGAAACGGTAACCGACGCCACGGATGCTCTCGATCAGGCGCGGTTGTTCGGCGTCACCGGTGTCCCCGAGACGGCCGCGCAGGCGGCGCACATGCACCGCAAGCGTGTTCGTCTCATGATTGGTTGTCCCCCAGACACGCTCGAGCAGGGTCTGGCGAGTAACCACGGAGCCAGCCTGTTCAAGCAGGATGCGCAACAACCTGAACTCCTGCGGGGGCAGCCGCACCGGTATTCCGTCCACCCGGACCTCGTACGCGACCATGTTCAAGGTGACCCCACCGACCCGCAGCACACCGGGTTCGGTCCGGTCCACACCGAAGCCCCGGACGGATCGCACCAGAGCCAGTATTTCGTTGATCCGGTACGGCTTGGCAACGCAGGCGCTCGCGCCTGCCTCCAACCCAGCCGCGGCCTGGCGCCGGTCCTGCGGGCCGACCCCGAGCAGAATCGGCATGTCGTCGCGGGTACGGACGGTCCGCACCACCGTCACACCGTCAATGACCGGCAGCCGCGCGGAAATGATCACCGCTGCCGGTGCGAGACGGCCGATTTCCAGCAGCGCACGGGCACCGTCCACCGCGACCGTGACCTCAACGCCGTGGTCCGCGAGAACGGACAGAAGTTCGCTGTCCGCGGCCGCGTCGGCAACCAGCAGCGTCGGGCGCCGGCCGCTGGGCAAGGCGACTTCCTCCCCGGAGCGACGTTGTTCCGGAGCCGGGGACTCGTCTTCAAATGGCTGCACGAGACGCATCCGAGTGGTCGCGGTGAATTCGGCTGAACGTGGGACCAGCTGCTGTCCGATTCAGCCGAAACGCCCGGTAATATAATCTTCGGTGCGCTTCTGTGTTGGATTAGAGAAAATCTTCTCCGTCCTGTCCATCTCCACCAGCCGTCCCGGATCACCGGTCTTGTCAAGCGTAAAGAATGCCGTCGTGTCACTGACCCGGGAAGCCTGCTGCATATTGTGCGTCACAATAACGATGGTGTAACTCGCCTTGAGCTGGGCGATCAGATCCTCAATAGCGAGCGTCGAGATCGGGTCAAGCGCGGAACACGGCTCGTCCATAAGCAGCACCTGCGGTTCCACGGCAATTGCACGCGCGATACACAGCCGCTGCTGCTGTCCGCCGGACAGGCCAGAGCCTGGCCGGCCGAGACGGTCCTTGACTTCCTCCCACAGGTTCGCGCCGCGCAGCGACTGCTCAACCCGCTCATCGAGGAGCGCCTTCTTACGGGTGCCGTTCAGCTTCAGGCCGGCGATGACGTTCTCGTAGATGGACATCGTCGGGAACGGATTCGGGCGCTGGAAGACCATACCGACGTTACGGCGCACGTTCACCGGGTCGACGCCGGCACCGTAGAGGTCCTGCCCGTCCATACGGACCTGTCCCTCAACCCGGGCGCCGGGCAGTACCTCATGCATGCGGTTGAGCGTCCGCAGCACAGTCGACTTACCGCAGCCGGACGGCCCGATGAAGGCGGTGACATTTTTCGGCTCTATGCTGAACTGGACGTTGGCGACGGCCTTGAAATTGCCATAATAGGCGGTCAGTCCGGAAACATCGATGCGGGTGGCCATGAGTTACCTCGGCTCGTTGCGCCGCAGCCGTACGATGACCGGTGCGGACGGTACGGACGGTACGGGAAAAACGACAAGCGCGGGTGCGGACAGCGCAATAACCATCATCGGACCCGGGCGAATCGAGCCGCAACCCGGGCGATGGCGCTCAGCAACATCACTAGAACAATAAGTGTCAACGCGGCGGCCCAGGCCCGGTCAACAGCCACCTGCTGCGGCGCCCCGGCCTGTGAGTAGATATAAAGCGGCAGCGCTGACTGCGGCCCGGAGAACGGGTTGAAGTTGATGGCGTCGTTCCCGAAAATAGTCAGCAGCAGCGGTGCGGTTTCACCGGCGACCCGAGCCACCGCGAGCATGACACCGGTCACAATGCCGGGCAGCGCGGTCGGCACGACAATTTTGAGAATAGTTCGCCACCGGGCGACACCCAACGCGTAACTGGCCTCACGCAACTCGTTCGGGACGAGTTTGAGCATCTCCTCGGTGGACCGCACGACGATAGGAATCATCAAAATGGTCAGGGCGAGCGCACCGGCGAAGCCGGACGGATTCTGGTTGAGCGCGAGAAGGTAGAACGACAGGATGAACAGGCCCGCGATGACCGAGGGCAGGCCGGTCAGTACGTCGACGAAAAAACTGATGGTCCGGCTGATCCGCCCGCGGCCGTACTCGACCAGATAGATCGCGACCAGCATGCTGAAGGGAACCGCGAAAAGACTTGCCAGGGCGATCTGCTCCAGGGTCCCGACCAGAGCGTGGTAAATGCCGCCGCCGGCGTCCCGCGCCCCGATATTTCGCATGGAGGTGGTCAGGAAGTCGTAGCTGACCCGCTGCGCGCCCTTGGCGATCACGCTTGCCAGCACCGCGACCAGCGGGATAAGCGCCAGCAGGAAAGCGAGATAGACCAGCGTGGTGACGAACCGGTCGACGGCCTTCCGGGCACCTTCAACCATGCCCGACGCCACGCTCTGGCCGATCAGGTAGAGCGCACCGGCAATCAGCACAAACTGAATCTTGCTGTCTATCGGCGCCACGACATATAGCAGCACGGTGGCCACGACCGCACCGGCGCCAATGGCCGCGAGCGTGGTCAGCGACAGCTTCTGGCCGGTCAGGTCCATGCCGCCGGGGCTGGTCGCCGGGGCGATAGTCGTTGTACTCATCAGGTGGCCCCCGAGAATTCACGCCGACGGGCGATGACTGCCCGGGCCATTATGTTGACGAGCATGGTGACAATAAACAGCACGAGACCGGACGCGATGAGAGCCCCACGGCCGATGGGATTGGCTTCGCTGAAGCCGTTCGCCACGTTGGCCGCGATGGTGTTGCCGGCCGGCGACAGGATATGCCAGGAAATGTTAAAGGACGCGGGCAGCACCAGTGCGACCGCGATCGTCTCCCCCATCGCCCGGCCGAGTCCCAGCATGGACGCGCTGATCACTCCGGGTTTGCCGTACGGGAGCACCGCGGTCCGGATCATTTCCCAGCGGGTCGCGCCGAGGGCGAGCGCCGCCTCCTTGTGCGGGTTCGGCACCTGGAGAAAAATCTCACGGGAAATCGCTGCGACAATTGGCAGAATCATGATGGCCAAGACAATCGAGGCAACGAAAATCGATCGTCCGACAAGACCGTCATCCGTGCTGAACAGGGGGATCCAGCCGAAGTAGTCGGTCAGCCACTTCTGCAGACCGTTCATTCTCGGGACAAGAACAATCAGGCCCCAGAGGCCGAAAACAACGCTGGGGACCGCCGCGAGCAAATCGACGATGAACGCCAGTGGGGTAGCGAGACGGCGCGGGGCGTACACCGTGATGAACAGCGCGATTCCAACTGCCACCGGCACAGCAATGATCATCGCGATAACAGCTGTGAGCACCGTACCGAACAGCAGTGCCGCGATTCCGAAGACCGGCGGAGATGCGTTGGGAAACCATTCGGTCGTGGTGAAGAAGTTCCCGGTGTTGGCCTGCAGCGCGCTCGTGGCCTCAATCACCAGGAAAGCCGCGATCGCCGCGATAAGGACAAGCAGGCCGATGCCGGCCGCGCGGGTCACGTTCTTGAAGATGAGGTCCGCGGGGCTGACCCGCGCATGCGCGCTGCCGCTGACGGGTTTTTTGAGCGCTGGTGGCCCGTTGCCTCTCGGTGAACCCGCGCCCTGGCCATCCGATTCACTGCTCATAATGCCTCTCAACAGGTGGTGGTGGCCGGTGTGCCCGCCCGGTCGGCCGCCGGGTGCGCGAAATCTCTCTCGCGCGCCTGGCGGCCCTTGGAGCCAGCCGTGGTGGGCACACCGGCGGTCGTCCGGTCAGGATCCGTCGCTCCGGCCGGCGGGGAGAATGGCTATGAGATGGTCGCCACGACCGAGCTCACCTTGCTGGCGAGATCACTGGGAAGCGGAGCGTAACCGAGATCGGCGATAGCGGCCTGACCATTCGTGGAGGATGTGTAGGTCAGGAAGGACTTCACCAGGGTGGCCTGACTCGCGGCCAGCCCCTGCGTGCAGGTGATCTCGTAAGTGACAAGGTAGATCGGGTAGGCACCAGACGTGGTCGCCGTGTAGTCGAAGGTCAGCTTCAGGTCAGGCGCCGGAGCGACCTTCGCTGTGCTCACGCCCTTGGAGGTGGCCTCGGTACTGACCGCCACATACTCACCAGCACCATTTTTGATCTTTGCTGTCGAAAGGCTCGCGTTTTCCGCGAAGGAGAGCTCGACGTAACCGATGGCGCCAGCGGTCGCCTTCACGGTCGCGGTCACCCCGTCGCTGCCCTTGGAGCCCTGGCCGCCCGGAGCCTTCCAGTCCGAGCCCGAAGCGAACGTCCAGTCGCTCGCGGCGGCACCGGCCAGGTACTTGGTGAGGTTGTCCGTGGTGCCCGAACCATCCGAACGGTGCACCGAGACGATCGTCGTACTCGGCAGCGTCAGGCCGGGATTGTCGGCCGCGATCACCGGGTCATTCCATTTGGTGATCGCACCAGAATAGATCTTCGCCAAGGTCGCGGCGGAGAGCTGTAGATCTTTCACGCCAGCGAGATTGTAGATCACCGCGACCGGCCCGGCGACCATGGGGAGGTTGACGAGCTGCCCGCCAGTGCAACGCTTGGCCGCGCTGGTCGCCTGGTCACCACTGATCGCTGAATCCGAGCCGGCAAAATCGATCTTTCCATCCACGAACGCCTGCTTACCAGCGGCAGAGCCGACAGCCTGGTAATTGATCGTAGATCCGGAACAGGCGGTCTGGTACTTCTTGACCCACTCGTCCATCGCGTTCTTCTGCGCGGTCGAGCCCGAGGCGACGATCGACCCTGTTGCGCAGGAGATCGCGCCCGTGGCAGTGCCCGCCGTCGAGCTCGGCGATGCCGTGTTGTTGTCGGAACCGCAGGCGGCCACCCCCAGCACCGCCGACATCGCAAGGCCCATGACCGCGACCTGACGCTTCCCTATATTCACAAGCGACCCTTCGTCTTCAGCGCAATAGCGCCGTTCTGTCCGCCCCCAGACTGGGGTGCCGGCAAGAATCGAAGCGATTCAACATGAACGAAAGATGAACGGAAGCGAACATAAATCAGGCGGGAATCGAAACACATTGGAGGCCCAGGACGGATTCACACGGATTCGCCACGTCGGGTACGGCCGGCTATCTTACACCCGCCAGGTCCGTCGACGCACATTCGATCACTTCTCGATCTGCCGGCATGCCGCCCAGCACGATCTCATTTTGCAGCCAAAGATCGAATTCTGGCAACCAGAGCCCGCGCCTCGCCGCGGAGCCACACTGCCCGCGTCCAACGAGAATCACGGTCTACGACGTGTTGCGGAAGTCGTCGTTCGACCAGGGAGCCGCCTCCATGCGGTTCCCTGGCAAGGCCACAGACCACAGACCACAGACCACGCCGATACCGGATGCGTGGTATCGGTGCGGCCGAGAACGCGTCCAAGCGCGGCCGAGGAGGCGGCGAGCTCACGAACAGCAGCCGCGCTGAAAACTCCCCGTCCGCCGGGATGGACCCGACCAGCACCCCCGGCGAATCTATCTCCATGAACAAAAGAACCGCACCACCCGGACCGGAAACCGGCTGGCCAGTAACGATCACCAAACACATCGACGGCACACGGATCAGTGTCAGCGTCAGTACCCAGCCAGGGATGGGCACAGAGCCATGCGCGCTCCTGCTCCGCCTGCTGCCGTCACTCCTTGACGTCCTCTTCCGCGCCTACCTGGCATCCGCCGAAGCATGTCAACCCGCCGGCGCCCTCACGGACGCGGCCATCATGACGGTGGACGACGGTGTTCAGGCGTGCATACCGGCAGCCGAGCATCTGATACACGCGCACTCACACCGGGCCGAACAGCGAGAGCATTCGGTCACGGTCTGCGAAGGAAGTACCGTATCCGATCTTTGTTGGATACTCAATGAGCTGCCGGCCCACGCTCGTCTCGTTGACTTCGCCAGCGATACTGACGTCACGCTCGTCTTTCGCGCCGACAGCGTTGCCTTGGCCACCGACCATGACTGACAGGCCCCACCCTGGGCCCGATCAGATCGGTGCCCGCTGTAGTTCCAGATCAGCGCGACTCTCACACCAGTAGGGTCCTTCGTCCTCCACCACATCCGTCATGATCACATGATGACGTCCGACGTGTCCCTCGGGGAGCAGGCAGGTCAGTCCATCCGCTCGGCATCCCGGCGCGGTAACCGTTGTAGGTGTGGCCCATATCAGCCATGCCTCCTGATTGCCCCAGCCCTGAAGAACAGCCATGTGATTATCGGGATGCCCGACCTCAAGCGCGCACGTGACCTCGTCCGCTACCTCGTAAGCGGCCCCCGGGATGCCGTCAAACCGGCTGATGACCTCGTCGGGCACACGCTGCCACACACCACAGGCACCATCGTCGATGGAGATGCCCATCGTCGTCCCCTCCCCGCAAATACACAGAGATCCAAACTGCCTCATCGCGGCTCGATTCCACCTGAGTGGACCGGCCATGTCACGGAAGATTGCTCCAGGACCGGCCTGGTGCACTCAGGTCGACTAGGGCGTGTCTGACGGATGTTGGTCGATGTGGGCGATGATCCAGAAGGTGGCCTGCAAGGCGGAGGAGGTCCGGATAGTGATGTTCTATCCGGACCGACGACAACGCAGCAAGCCACCTCCTGGGCATTGATCCGCACGATCAAAGATCCATCAGGCATGCCCTAGCTCCGATACAAGCACGCACGACCCGGAGCTCGCACACCGGGTAGGAACTTTCTGTTTTGTCTCGACTCCAAAAAATAATCAGTCTTATAATCCTCCCGATTATTATTAATCGTCACAATCAGATCGAAAATATTCCTATAAAGCCCCCAGGGCTACCTCGATTACAGCTGCTTCCTACGGCCTGCCTCGGAAGTCATCGTTCGATCAGGAAGCCGGACAGCTGACTTTCGAAATACGCCCTTAGAGCGCTCCGGCAATAGGGGTGTGGATCAAGGAGTGGGGCTGGGGTGCATGCATCGCGAGGCGGCGGAGGCAGGCACCGGAGGTGTTGGGTGGCGACCGACGAGCCGGGGTACCCGTGCATCGCGCAGCGATGGACGGGGAGCGATGACGCGAGGTGCGCGCCCCAACCCGCGACACCGCGTCCCCTCTTGCCGGTCGCTCTAAGTGGTCGGCGACGCCATGCCTTCTCTTGTTGATCTCTTTAAGGAAGCACTCGCCCACGAATAGTTACCGACAGCCGAGCGTGTACTGCCGCACCCGCGACCACGGTGGCAACCCGTGGTGTCGCGGCAATAATGATCAATGCGCCGTCGGTTGACCCCGCATTACCTTCTCCCACCTCACGAGGACGCGGAAGCGCCAAAACGGTGACGTCGGACGCAACCACTGTCGCGCTGCCGGCTTCGGCGCCCGACGCTGTCGATGTATCGCCAGTGGGTGCTG
Organism: Protofrankia sp. CiT1; assembly: GCF_917627335.1. Lineage (NCBI taxonomy): Bacteria > Bacillati > Actinomycetota > Actinomycetes > Frankiales > Frankiaceae > Protofrankia > Protofrankia sp. CiT1. Next base: position 8,703 of record NZ_CAKJTP010000036.1, read on the forward strand.
GGAGCGCCATTGGCATAGCCCCATCCCGTGGCATAGCCCCATCCCGTGGTGTAGCCCCATCCAGCGGCATGGCCCCATCGCGCGATCTTGTTTCTGCAACCTCCGCTGTGGTGGATGCCGCAAGCACATCCACCCGATCACCCACACGCAGGAACACGACGGATCCAGCATCAGTGATCCGTACTGGCGTCGCGACCAGGCCATAAGCACTCTGCCGCTGGGTGAGCAGCCCGGGGCCGAGAAAGCGCGCGTCGGTGATCGTCTCACCACGACCGACCGGTGCGGCCAGCGTACGACCAACGGCATCCTCGGGCTGCCGGGCAGCGCCCGCTGGCACCGCTTCCGTTGGCAAAGACACGATCCGGATGTCGGTTGGGGCAATAACCGCTCCACCGTCCAGCTCGACCGCCGCCACGACCACCGCTGTGCCGGGCAGCGGACGGCTGGAGCGCAGCGCGCCAGTGGCAAGGAGCAGGGTCAGAGCAGCGCAAAGACCCGCGAGAACCCGCCGCCGGGCCCCAACCGCGAGCCGCCAGGCACGGACCTCCCCGATGCGCGCCGGTATGCGTCCGGCAAGCCACATCGCGACCTCCAGGATCCTCACGAACAAACGAGAAGATCACGTTAGCCACCGAACGGGAAACCGTCATGGCCGGAGCACACGCTGTGGACAAAGCATCGCTCACCCACGCTCGAGGCCGCGCCCTGTGGAAAAACCGACTCCAGCCACGATCTCGAAACAGTCGCTCTCGCGGAGAGCTGTTACCAGTGCCCCGGGCTCCCGCAGGAGCCCGGGGAGCCCGCATCGATCAAGCCGCAGCTGTACTCGAGCCGCCGGACGAACTGGACGAGCTGCCTGAACTAGACGATGACGCCGTGCTTGCGGAGGTCGACGAGCTTGCGGCGCTCGACGTCGCGTCCACCGAACCGCCCCCTGCGGGCGTACCAGCCCCAACGGTTTCCTTGCCGGACGTATCAGCGCCAGCTTCCTTGCTGACCTTTTCCTTCGCCCGGTCTCGGGCTCCACCGCCACCGGATCGGCTGTCGGTCTTGTAGAAACCGGCACCCTTGAACACGACGCCGACCGAGCTGAACACCCTGCGCAGTTTGCCGCCACAGGCCGGGCACTCGGTCAGCGCCGCATCGTTGAAACTCTGCACAACTTCAAGATCATTATCGCACGCGGTGCAGCGGTACTCGTAGCGCGGCACGGACTCCTCCCAGGAGTTAGCACTCGACTTCGATGACTGCCAACTCTAACCCGAGATGATAGCGGCGCGTCGGAGACCACCCCCAGAGCATGGATCCGAGCCAGCTGTCCGCCTCAGAGCGTGTGTGAGATCGTCATTCCGGCTCGCCGCGTCCAGACGCCCCCTGGCCGTGTTGTCGGCCACACCGAGACAACTCATCCGGTATCGCTTCGGCCTGCCGCCTTGCCAGGGGGCGCCTGGACGCGGCTCACTGATCGAAAGCCCGATCTCACACACGCTCTCAGTGCTGGCGATCATAAAAATGATCGCCAGCTTACACACCAGACGTGCTACCGCATGTCCGCCAAGACCCCGGACGCCCCGCAACGTACGGTGGCATGCGGCGCGACGATGACATGAACGCCCACGTCATGCGATTCAGTCGGAACATGGGCAACCAATTCACGATCATGAACTATCGCCACAATCAGCGCATTCGTTCTCACGCGCCGTAACGCCCGATCGTAAGATCCGCCGCCACGCCCAAGACGCCCTCCACGCACATCAGCCGCCAGCGCCGGAACAACGATGACATCCACCTGGGAAAGATCAACGACCTTCGCGCCGAGTGGCGGCTCGCGAGTTCCAAAAGCGCCCGCGATCAGTGATCCACTGTACTCCCGGAAGTCCAGATCAAGATCGGGTCGCATGGACGGCAGCAGGATACCCACTCCCCGAGCCCGCAGCTGAACGAGAAGTCCGCCAGTCTCTGGCTCACCAGGCAGACTCACATACGCGGCCACCCAACGGGCCGTGGCCACCTCCGGGAGGGCGAGCACCCGGCGGGTCAACAAAGCGGACGTGCGCCCGCCCATCGAAGCCACCGGCGGCGAGCCGCTCAATCCAAGATTTTTATCTGCGGTCCGGCTGGCGCGGGCCGCCAGCAGACGCGCCCGCAGCTCCGCCTTCGCCTCGTTGCGAGTCCAGTCCGCGGGCATATCAGAAAGCGTCGCGGTCGAGATGATGGGGCGGACGCTCGGCCCGCAGCCGCTCGATGTCGGTGCCCACACCCTCCTCAGGCACGTCCTGGTCATCGCCCCAACCGATGTCACGGTCGTCGTCGGACCGTGCCTCGTCCCACATGAGCGTTTTCCTCCCTGCTTCGGAAGCCTCCGCCATCCTGTCCGGCCCTGCGGGCGCGGCTGGCCCAGCAGCGGGTTCACGGGTCCAACGTCCCGCTCCCTTGCCGATGCCGCGATCACGCCTCGGCCTGTCCAGATCCGCCCGTCGGTAGACCGGGATCCCCCACAGCATTGACGACCGACGCAATCGCGCCCGCGACCGCGTCCAACGCATCGCGCACACCTGCCGAGTATGCCTCGAATTCACCGCCTGACCTGCGCATTCCCTTCTCTGTCAGAAGTTCGGGCACGACATCGATCGCGGCCCGCACAGCGCAACGATAGCGGGCTACCGAGAGCGGCGGATCCCCATGCGGATCTTGATCATATGCCTCGTCGCGATCCAGCATCGCCCGAACCACGTCGCGGCGAGTTACCGGTACCACCATCTGTATCCTCCCGGAGAATTTGCTGTTCAGCAAAACAAACCATAGCGGCGTACTTGGCAGCCAGCAAAGCCGTTACGCTGTTCGCGTGGACGACGGTGAACGTCTGGTCGGCATCGGGGACATAGCCTTCCAGCTAAAGATCACGCGCCAGGCGGTTGACTACTGGACGCGCAGGGACCCACAGTTCCCCACCCCCCTGCAGGTCATCAACGCGCCTACCGCGAGCTCCAAAGGCACCCGCGTGTGGCGCAAACGCGATGTCGACGCGTGGATCGTCGAGTACTACCGGCGGCGGAGGACCTAACGGCCAAAGACAACATGATCATAGTTCTTTTCACCTGGCCGGCGCCCCTCGAGGGGCGCCGGGAGGCCCGTATGGGCCGGATCAACGTCGCCAATCTGACAGCAGCCTCGGAGTAGGCCGCCACCGTTCATTTCACGCACCCAACGGACTTCGGGGAACGGCGACGTCGATCTTCGTGCTGCCCGACAATGCATATGCACTTGCACCTGCAATCGCAACCACGGATTCGAGTGGCTGCGGCCGCGGCGCCGGGTACCACTAACGGGCCACGCCAGATCCAGGCCCGCCCACTCCGCTCGGCCGACGATGCCCTGTTGATCAAATCTGTCGAAGGAAATTTCGATAACCTAGTATCTTTAGTAAGTTTACTGGCAAACGGAAATGGCACTGGCATCAGAGCCGGAAATCCTCGCGTAGCTCCGAGCCGGGAATCCTCGGCCAGGACACATCCGTAGATCCATAATAATTACACTCCGCAACAATCATCGACCGTGACTTCGTGGACTGTAAGGATCTGGGCCACGGTGCCGCGATGTTGACTTCCAGCGATGGGCAGCCGAAGCCCTCAGCCCGATCCAAAGATCATCTATCTCGGCAACTGATGGCAGGACAGCTTTGACCGCTAGCCCCGATCTTGCCGATGGACGTATAACGATCTTCGATGGCAGGACCCTCCCGGGATCTCTCCCACCCGTGCCCCCCATCGCGGGTCACCGATGTGAGCGCCCGTTGTCATCAGCCCACGGCACCACGATCAGCGGGGTGCTGCTCAGCGGCATCCTGCTCAGGGGAAGCGCCGCCGGCCGCTTCGAGCAGGACTCGCAAGAGCCGTACCTGCCGGGATGAAAGACCGGCCACAAAGTGACGCAGGGCTGTGTCCTGGTCCGTGACCTGGCCCAACAACGCGAGCATTCGTGCGGAGGCGTACTCCTCCTGACATCGGGTCGTACGGTACATCCACACCCGTCTGACACGTACCCGTTCGACATGCCCCTTGGTGATAAGGCGGCCGAGCGTGGTGGCTACTGTGCTGTGCGCGAGTCCTCCACCCAGCATCTGCTGAATAGCGCCGGTACTCACGGGCGTCCGCGCAGCCCATAGCGCCGCCAGGACAGCTCCTTCAAGTTCGCCTGGTTGGCGGCGGGCCGTCACACCGACGGTATCACGCGTCCGATCGGTCGATGTCTGGTCGGTCTTTTTCTGGCCGGCCGCCGCCCAATCCGTATTGTCGTGACGATGTCCGGACCATGGGCCAAGAGTGGTCAACAAGGGCCATCCTCGGGGGCTCGAATGACTGCGGAGCTGAAGGGCCGTCCGTGGCGTGAGTCGCGACGATGCCCCATTCAGCCTGCTGGACGTGAAAGAAAGCGGACCGGAGCCCGATCAGGCCCGCCAATCCCGCTGGAAAAACCAGACAGAGATGTGTTGGCGGGAACAGAAAGCCGGTGCGAAGCGACAGACGGTCTCCTGGTCGGCAGCGTGGCGCAACCGGCGTCGGTGAGTCACCGATCTCGGCCTCAGTGACCATGAAGAACCCTGTCGGGAACCCAGCATGACCGCGCGGAAATTCCGATTGAAGCTTATTCGATCATGACTCGTCTCGCGCGCCGGGAAACCCCGGCCACCGGCTGGCACATACCTATCTCGGCGGCCCCCGCCGGACCATGGCATAGCGCAGGACCCAGCCCCGCACGTGGCCACCGAAGCTGGCCACGCCGGCCAGTTGGACCGCTTGGCGGTTGTGGGCTGGTACACCTTCCCAGCCAGGGGGCAGGCCGGGGGAAAACATCGAAAGCACGCTGTGCAGAACCCTGGTCGCAAGCGTCACAATAAGATCGGAAAACCGCCGGAACCGACGCGGAAACTGCCCGGAACGACTGAGGGAGCAGCGGGAATGGTCATCTGACCGGCTGCTTGCGAGAGCCTGCTCCACCGGCGCGGCAGCCACGCGGACGGGGGCCCCGATCATGCTTGAAAACGAATCTCGGACAGGTTCCGGCACGCCGCCGACGACAGACCGGATACGGAGCGTCCAGCTCGACAGGACGACAGCATGCCCCATTCGTCCGCCACGAGCCTATCCATTCGGACATGGCTTCGCGACATGTGCTGTAGCCCGCCCGTCTGTAGTCACGTGTGCCCGAACATCGGCGCCCCATCCGTTCGATGAGCAGTTTATGCATGAGGGACGGATCGACGCATACGCAATTGGGCGGAAGCTACTGTGGTTACTCCCTCAGAGTGAAACCGATCCGACCGCCCAGCCCAGCACGGAGCAAGGCGATACACATCAAGGCCCAAGCGGGCAGACTCATGCGCAGCGCACATGATAAGCCGCTCAGGGCGACGGAGCCGGACCGTCTCACTACTCTACGAAGATCAACAAGAGATTCGTTCACGGCGTCACGTAGTCAGGCCATCCAGCCGCCGGTACCAGTGCCGCGTTTGAAGTCAGCACCGAGCCCGCGGGAAACTTTCCGCCGCCAGCGACGAAATCATGCTACCCGTAGCTGCGCGGTCCGCACCAGCGCATCACAGGTCTCCTCCGTACGCGCCACATCAACGCACAGAGAAGTCACGAATACATTCAAGGCCTCCTGGACGGCAACCACCGACTCATGGGCGGGCACGGGACAGTCAAGCTCCAGGAACATACCCAGCTTGTCGAGTTCATCGACGCAGAGTGACACGTTCCCCAGCTGTGCCATCCGCCGGGTCTTGGCCACCCGTACCGTCGGGCAGAAACCCATGTTCAGGATCGCCTGATGCATCTGGTCACGATCAGCGACCTCGGTCTCATATGCATCACACGCCTGGGCATTAACAGTCGGCCGTCGCAACGCGAAAAAATGACGGTTGTTTATCGTGCGGAGGCGCGGGAAGGCCACGCCCAGCCGGCTGTCTTCAAACGTCCAGCGATCGGGAGCATACGCCTGGTCATCCTGAAAGAACGGCTCGCCCAGCTCGACGCCTCGCGCCTTGAGGGCCAAGAGGAGCGCCTCCCTGTCTCTCACATGGAACTTGACCTTAACCTCGCGCACACAAGCCTCCCCATCGTCTGTCCCGCCATCCCCCCGACGCGACAGCCTGGCACATAACCGGACGACCAGAAGTGACACCCACCGCCAAAGCTATAGAGTTAGTCAGACGTCGGACTCCGACGGAGTGGTCATAGCCACATCTTTCTGGCGCGCATCTGGGCCAGTCAACACGGCATCGACCCTCAGCTGACAACCAGCAACAGTGAGCACACGTTCCACCCTTCCATCCGGCGGCGGTGCATTGGTTCGAGAGCCACTTGCTTCCGTCCTGGGAGGCTCGCTCCATCCCCGGCCGCCGTGTCCTGCCATCCCGTGCTGGTTGCGACGGAGCGCCATGTCACAAACATGTTGCACGCGTGATGCGCGAAAATGCCACTACCGCCACCAAGCGCCGGAGCGGAGCGCCCCGGCCGCCCGCGCGGCGGGAGCACGGACGAGTGGCCTGCCGGCCGCGAGAGCGAAACCACCAACAGCCGGATGGTGCTCGATCCGCTGCCTTCGGGCAACTCCAGCGCCCTGACGAAACCGGCCCGGCGGATCGCCGTCCGCCGCGGCGTGGCCCCACGTCGCACTGATCGTGATCGTGGACCGGTAACAACAGAAATATTGCCTGTGGCGACGGCTCGCGCGCCACAGTTGTCCACAAAAAATGACGCATTTATTACGGTTTGTAATATTTTCGACCATTTTTCGTTCGACGACACCGCCGCGCACCCATAGCTGCCGAGCCGCGGATCACCCGCCGACAGCGCCAGCCAATACCACTGAAGGAATTTCTGGCACGCTGACGTAGATACCTCGAATTTTCGGCATCCAACCTCGGCTGAGAACACCCGACAAGCGGGAAGACAGATCAAGAAAAAAGGTTGGGGTGCGTGCATCGCGAGGCGGCGCGGGGAGTCGCTGGATGTGGTGGGTGGCGACCGATGAGCCGGGGTACCCGGGCATCGCGCGGCGATGGACGAGAAGCGACCGATGGGGAGCAATGACGCGAGCTGGATGCTCCGCATCCCCTGTTGCCGGGCGCTCATACCCGACAGGACTATCCGGCAGAGTCCTGTCGCGCCTCGACGGCATACCACGGACCCTTCGCCGACCTTTGTGATCATTATCACCACACACCACAAAGCCCCGGAAGGGGACCGCCGACGATCAATGGACAACCAGTCGGTCAAGATCGCCCATAAAGACCCCGGTATGCTCCGGTACAGATCAGTTGCGGACATCGCATCACGAGGAGTAGCGGATGGGACCTGCCTCAACGGACGGTCGCGCCCGCGACGGCTCTGACAACGACACCACCGCCAGGGGCGCTGGCGACAGCACTGGCACTGGCACTGGCACTGGCACTGAAACCACTGTCATGCCCCGGCCCGTGAGAGACCGCCAAGGCTTCCACGCAATGATGACCGGGCGGCGCCGGCTGTGGCTACCGATCGGTGGTGGGATCGCGGTTGTCGTCGTCATCCTTCTCCTCTTGTTCCTCCTGCTGGGCGGCGGAGGCGGTTCGTCGGCGCCTGTTGCCGGCGCAACCGGGCACACGCCCACCACAGGCTTGGGCCCCTCCGCCGGCACCCATGACCGCTGGGTGCTTGTCGCCGACGCACACCCGCTGGACGGGCAGTCCGTGCCGGCCGGTGTAGATGTTACTCTGAGTCCGGGAACGGACACTCTTGACAAGGTCGAACGGGTCAAGTTCTCGCTCGACGGCAACACGCTGCTCGACGACCGGGACGCGCCGTTCACACTCCACCTCGATGCCGTTGCGGCCGGAAAACACACGCTGACCGCCCGGGTCCGCACCAACAGCGACACCATCGAGGTGACGGCCACCTTCACCGCCACCGGGGATGGATCGGCATCGGCCACCCCGTCCGCGGCCGCCGCGCCTGCTGCGGTGGTACCACCCGCCGTGCTGGCTGAAATACCAACCGCCCCAGCACCACTGCGGACAGTAACGGCATCCACCGCCGATCAGCTGACCGCCGCGCTCGCGGCGGCCCAGCCAGGAGACCTCATCCAACTCGCGGACGGCCAGTACACAGGCCACTTCGTGGGCAACCGGGCAGCGAACGCGAAGGCTCCGATCACTGTGCGTGGCTCACGTAATGCGGTGATCGACGGCGGGTCGATCAGCGAAGGCTACGGTTTCCATCTCGACAAGGCCGACTACTGGCGGCTGGAGGGTTTCACCATCCAGAACGGCCAGAAGGGAGTGATGACCGACCAGACCCACGGCGCGGTCATCACCGGCCTGCTCGTGCGCAACGTTGGCGACGAGGGCATCCACCTACGGAACTTCTCCACCGACAACTTCGTCGTCGGATGCACCGTGAACGGTACCGGTCGCAAGGAGCGCGGGTTCGGCGAGGGCATCTATATCGGCACGGCGAAGTCGAACTGGGAGCGTTTCAGCGGCGGGAAGCCGGACAACTCCGACCGTAATCAGATCATCGGTAACACCATCAGCGGGATCACCGCCGAGGCCGTCGACATCAAGGAAGCCACAACCGGCGGGGTCCTGAGCAACAACACTTTCGACGGATCAACCATCACCGGGGCGAACTCCGCGGACTCCTGGGTGGACGTGAAAGGCAACAACTGGCGTATTGAGGGCAACATCGGCGTCAACAGCCCGAAGGATGGCATCCAGACTCATGTGATCATCGACGGCTGGGGTACGGGGAACATCATCACCGGAAACAAGCTGGATGTCCGCGGCCCCGGTTACGGAGTCAGCATCGACAAACCGAACAAGACCCAAAATATCGTCTCCTGCAGCAATACTGTCACCGCGGCGGCCAGCGGCCCGTTCAACGTAACCTGCTCGCGGTGAGCTGCCCCTGTCCATCGAGACCTGACGCCGTGCGAGAATCGCACCGACTCGCATAGGACAGCACTGCCAAAAATGTGGCGCAGCGGCCCCGGGCCGGCCCTGGGCCTTGGGGCCGAGGAGCCGCAGCCGCTCACCGAGCCACCATACTGCCCAGATTTTTCAGTCATGAACACCACGGCGACGGAAACAGGCCCGTGGGCAGCGAACAGCGTGCGGATGTGACCGCACCGCAGAGGCTTACGGGGGCTGTGGGCATCCCGGGTGTGGCACCTCAGGCGGGCCACGCGTCCGCAGCTCGGCGACCTCGCCGTGCTCGGCCCCGTGACCCGCGGGAGAGAAAAAATATCAGGATCCGCTCTGTGACGCCCCGTGGAGCTCCAGTTTCTCGCTGGCAAGCAGCTCCTGTAGTTCACGCACTGCTTCCCGAAGGCAGTCGGCAAAGACGGTCATCTCGTCAGCTACCGAAAGCGGCGTGCTCAGATAGAGGTTGAAACTGTCAGGAAGCAGGACGTAAGCGATGCCGATACACCGGCTGCTCGTCGATCCGAAACCGAGGTACTGGACGTTCGCAGAGGGCACGGAGCTCGTACTCAGGTAATCGTCCCGCATCTTGAGCCAGCCTGGAGTTTCGTACAGAGCGAGCGGCTCGGTCACCCCCAGCTCCTCGCCGCGCCGTTTCTGAATAAGCTGCAGCTCCCACAGGTGTTGCTCGGGCGCCTGCCCCGCCTGGCACTCCTTCGCGCGTTCCACATGCTTTTCGGCGGCCGCCCGAAACGCTGCCCTGCGGGCCGCCGCGGCCATGTCTGGGTCATCCATCGTCGCTACGAACCGCATCACCTCGGGCGTGACAACGCGCATCGCCTCCGTACGCCCGTACTGGTACTGTCTCGTGGCGATCGACTCGTAGGTGGTGCCCACCACTCCTTTGGCACGTTTGTGGGCCAGTTGAAAGGCCAGCTGTACGAACGCATCAGGTGACATCCGTAGCTCTTTGGCCCGGTTGGCACCGAAATCGCCGAACGACAGGATGGCTGTGGCGGTGTCGGCCCTATAGGCCGCGAACGACGCGGCGGCGGCCCGTACGTCGGCCCGCAGGTCGTCGTCCAGCACGAACTCAACAGGAACGACGCTCGGCACCCCCCGGGCCTCGGCCTCGGCGCCGGCCGCCAGACGCTCCTCGGCCGCCGCGCCCACAAGCGCGTCGACGAAATTGAGGACCGTAGTTCCGTCCAGGCTGCAATGCTCCACGTTGATACCTGCCGTACCGTCCTCAAAGACGATTAGTGATACGGCCTTGTCGAACCACCGATTACCGCTGTCACCGTGCAGCAGCTGGTCACACGCCATCAAGGGGTCCTTGGGTGCGAAGTCCTCCAGACACATGCAGAACAGCGCGCTCTCTATCGTCTCAAACACGTCCGCGTTGCCGGGATGACAGGCGAGCAATGCCTGTCGACTGGCTGCCCACTCGGCCCGAGCCTTGGTGGTGAGATGCCCGACCGGCTCCTCCCACGCGGGCCGCGTCGCCGCGGCCTTTATGATTGTGTGCAGCCCCGCCACGAGATCGTCAAATATGTAGGGCCGGCCGTCCGGACCGATCACGTCCAGGCGAAACATGTTGCCGCGGAAGAACACCATGATATGGCGCGCCCGCGACGGGCCCGGCCACTGTTCGCTGTAGGGCGCGCGGACGGCATCCTGTACAGGTCCAGGTATTCGCGTCGTGGAGAACAGAAACTTGTTCTGCTCCATCGAAAGCGGCTGCCCCCGCTGGACGATCGGCGCGATGAGCTCCTCGTCGAGCCGCATCTTGTAGTCGACAGCCGCGGCAATGAGCCCAGCCGCCCGGTCCACCTGCTGTTGGGGAGAAGCCTTGAACAAAAAAAAGAAGTTCGCGTTGAGGGCTATACGGTCGCGACGGCCCAGATACCGGGACGACCAGAATGTGTCGAGCCAGCTGTGCACGCCGTCGCTGGAGTTGTACTGCTCGAGTGCCGCGTGCAGCTTGTGGCCGGGACCGTCCGGTCGGCGGAAGGAGGCGGCCGCCGCCTCCGTAGCCGCCAGTTCGGCTGCGGTCAGCAGCGGCGCGCACCAGGCCAGAAATCTCTCGCAACTGGCATCTAACGTGGGCAGTGGTACTCGCGGCAGACGCTCTTCATTGCCAAAAGTTCGGGCGGACCACTCTTGACCGTTGTGCACACTCATCCTCGACCTCGGTGATGTTGGGGGAGCTGGACGACTGCATGTTCGGTGCGATGGCTACAGCTTGCGTAAATTTTTCGTGTCGCATGGCCGAGAGATGTAGAATTGCGCGTAGAGCCAGCCGTCGGCTTCCGGACCGGGCGGATTCACACCGATGGCCGACGGCCGTGTCCAGAACGAGCGCCTGCCCCTCCGGGGAGGCGAACCGCCGCTGTTTGAACACGCCTTCAAGGTGGACGCGGCGGATGCGGCCCGCCACCGACGCTTAAAAGGGGCCCGGCAATAAGACCGTCTGGCTCGCGCCGCCCAGGCGGCGCCTCGCATCGTCGCTCCCCATCCATCGCCGCGCGCGATGCACGGGTACCCCGGCTCGTCGGCCGACGCCCAACACAGGGCACCTCCCCGCGCCTCCCCGCGCCGCCTCGCGATGCACGCACCCGAACCCCGCTCCCTGATCCACGCTCCTGTTGCCGGGCGCTCTAATCCAGTAGCTGATCGACCCGCACCGCGCGTCCCGCGGCCGCCAGGTGCTGAGGCAGTACCCGGCCGAAAAGCTGCCTGGTCCGTGCCACGCTGCCCACGACGCCGGAACGTTCGCTATACGCAAAGATCGCTGAATGACGAGCTGTCTCACCGCGCACGGAACTCACCCGATGCATCGAATAACGGCCCTTGAACAACTGAAGATCCCCTGGCCGCAACGAGAGGCTGCGGATCAGCTGCTCACCGCCGCCGGTCAGCACAGCTCGAACGTCAGCAAAATTTTCCGATTGTACGGACCTGATGTCCGGACAGTACTCGAACACGCCGCCGGCCTGCGGCTCCTGCGTGAGCAGGCTCACTGCGAACTCGTTTGTGTCGAAATGCCACGGGTGCTCCATTCCCGGCATAACGATGTTGAGACACAAGCCAGCCAAGGAGTCCGCAAGCTCGTAGAGACAGGACATGCCGAAACAGCTGGCAATAAAGTGCTGAAACAGCTCATTGGCATAGAGCTGATGGATGATAAAATTCTCCGGGATTCGATCGCGTGCCACAAACGCATTGCCACGCCGCATCGTGACGCGCCCCGGATGATCTTCTGGTAGGGATGCGTCGGGCGTGATGTTGTAGGCGTTGACCGTTTCGACACCGTAATACGCCAGCGGAGCGATCGTAGCGCATTCCAGGCGTAGTTCATCACATCGGGAAGACCGAATAAAGTTCGGCAGTACACTGCATCCAGAATTTTGGAGTTCGCTCCGGACCCGGGAGACCAAATATTCCCAGTCAGTACCCGTCGGCGCCGACAAAGGATAGCGGGCGGTGTCAACCAGCTGCCCGACCAGCCCAGCGTCTGATGTTCTCACAGGGAACCCCTCCACCTACCGGACGCATCGTCCCAGACCGGGACTTCCCAACCGGCTCGGCGATCCCTACACTCAAGGATCACGCCACCTCGCCTACCCGACTCGTACGCTGTCAAGGCCAACGCCTCCCGCGCACGGACCACGCCCACGACACCTTCCCGTCCCTCTTACGAATCTTGTAAACATTTGGCATGTTAGCATGACTAATTCATCACTGTGAAATATTTTGTGACATGCGACACTAGCGAGATCCCAACAAGATTGGCGCTGGTATCCAGCTGACGTCCACCGCGCTTCAGCAGACCCGCGGGCTATGCGAGGCGACGTGTACAACTGGTGTGAACCGGGTAACCGCGCGGGGCGCTCCAGCATCCCCCGGGAATAGCCGGCTCCGGGCCTTCCATGCAAAACGACGGCAGCCCGCCGACGGGCCCCACGGCGAAGGCCCACGGCGCGGGCCGATCCGAACCAGCGACGGACAGAAGCACACATCAAGCAAGCGGCCGCCCGGCCACAGGCCACAGGCCACAGAGGTACCAGAAGTTGGCGCGGCTGCTAGAACCTCCAAAGCAGCAGCGGCCGCCCGCGTCGATGGACACTACCCACCGCGGCATCCACCTCAGAAGTACCCAGCGCCCCCGGCAACAGAGGATGCAGATCAAGAAATGGGGCTGGGGCACACACCCCGCGTTATCGCTCCCCAGCCAGCGCCGCGCGATGCACACACCCCAGCCCCACCTCTTGATCCACGCCTCTGAACTCCGCTACACCCGTTACCGAAAGCTCTTTGTAGTGGGCTATCTCAGGATGGGGCCGGCCCCCTCATGGCCGTGAAGCCGCCCGGCCTCCTCGGGCCAGCAGCGCCTGCGGTCAAAGGGGTATGGGACCAGCGTGGTACGCCGGGGACGATCGGTACCCGGCCACAGAGAGTTCCAGTCCACAGTCTCACCGGCCAGCCATCGGCTGGCCAACGCGGCGGTGCCGGCATCCAGAGCAAGGTTTTCCAGCCGGGCCCGGGACGCGGCGTCGGTGGAGAGCAAAGAGAGCGGATGCGGTTCGTTCTCGGACACGGCCTTGGCCGCCTCGACGAACTGCGTTGGTCCATGCACCACCAGCAGCGCACGCCGCGGCAGTTGCGCGCGGCCGATCTGCAGTGTCCAGACTACGGACGCGAACTCCGGCGGTGGGACTTCCACGCCGCCGGGGTCGGATGAGCCCTGGCAGACGAGATCGGCGAGGGCAGCGGCGAGGCGGTGCAGGCTCCAGGCGGTCCGGGTGCTGATCGGGACGAGATATGGGCCGTGCCATGTGATCGACGGGGAGGGCAGCGGCGGGGGTTCTTCGATCAGTACGTGGGCGTTGGCTCCGCCGAATCCGAACGCGTTGATCCCGATGCGTCGAGTGGAGCCGTCCGGCCAGGGCAGGGATGTACGCGCGATGTCGATCGGGTGTCGGTCCACGGGGATATCCGGGTGCAGGGTGGCGACCCCCGGGGTGAGCGGGATGGTGCGGTGACGCAGGACCAGAATGGCCTTGGCGAGCCCCGCCGCACCCGAGGACCCCTCAAGATGGCCGATGTTGGCTTTGACGGATCCCATCCAGAGCCTGCCCTGCGGCCCGGACGCGGTCGCGCCCGTACCCGGTTGTGCCGACTCACGCAGGAGGCGCACAAGCGCCTGCACTTCGACGGGGTCGCCCTTTGAGGTTCCGGCGGCGTGCGCCTCGATATAACCGAGCGCCGATGGCTCCAGATCAGCCTGGGCCAGTGTTCTGCGCACGAGTTCAACCTGGGAATCGGGATCCGGCCGGGTCAGGCCCCCGCGGCGGCCATCGTGGTTGAGCACGGCGCCGCGGATGACCGCCAGAACTGGATCGCCGTCAGTGATCGCTTTGTCCAGCAGTTTCAGCGCGAAGCAGAAGGCCCCCTCGCCGCGGACGTAGCCGTCCGCCGATTCGCTGAAGCAGGAGACGACGCCGCTGCGCGACAGGGCTCCTGCCGCTCGCATGACGGCATGCATGTGCCCGTGCATGAGCACATTCGGACCGCCAGCGAGCGCCATCCGGAATTCGTGGGCACGCAGCCCGGACACCGCCTGGCTGATCGCGGTCAGACCGCCAGCGCAGGCGGTGTCAAGGGTGATGCTGGGACCGCGCAGGTCGAATTGCTGGGAGATCCGGTTCGAGACGAACGTGAGCAGTAGCCCCACCGCGCTGCAACGGTCGATCGCGTGCCGGCCGGTCATCCGGTCGCGCATGTCCGCGCTGGTGGTCGAGATGAATACAGCGACCTCCTGCCCGGCTATCGAGCCGGGGCAGATACCGGCTGATTCCAGCGTGTGCCAGACGGCTTCCAGCATGAGCCGCTGTTGGGGGTCCATCCAGGCCGCCATATGCGGGGCGATGCCGAACAGAGCGGGTTCGAACCGATCGAGGTCCTCCAGGCAGGACAGGACCGGCGCAGCCGCCCGCGCCGGGTCGGCCACGTAGTCGTAAAGGCGGCCCGGCGGAGCCGGGTGCATCGTCTGTCCACCGGTACGCAGCAGCCGCCAGAAGGCTTCAGCACCATCAGCCCGGGGCGCTCGCGCGGCCATGCCGATGACGGCCACCGGGGCCAGGGAATGTGAGGTCATGGGCGTCTTTCCCTTCACCGCTCGTACCGCTGCGCTGCGGAAACGCGGGTCGCGTGGACCGAGAGCAGGTCAGTGCACACGTCTCGTCCACGTGCTTCTCATCAGGTTCGCTCAGGACTTGTCCGGCCGGTTCGTCCGGACGCTGCCGGTCGGATGCCATGGGAACAAGCCGAGCTTGCGATTCGTATAAAACATTGATTCATATAAAGTGTTGACCGAAATATCGGCGTCGAGCTCTTCATGCAACGCACAAGCACAGCGAACTCAACCGCGAGGATGAAGCCAGGACCTACGCCGAGAAAAGCGTGTCCATGGCCGTCTCCGCCGGTTCCGTAAAAAATATCCTGACCAAGATCCGAACAGTCCCGTCTTCGGTGATTTCGTTGACCTTGACCCCTGTGGACGTTCGGCTCATGTTCGGACCATCGAAGCATACCGTGACATTCGGGCACAGAATACGAAATACGGAATGTCGAAGCATCCGCGCGCGGGGCAGACCGGTGTCGCGGCCAGCCGCGGGCCGGGCTTCTTCGGCGGGGCGACCAGCTCGAGCTCACCAGCCGTGTACTGGCGGACCAGGTTAGAGCGCCCGGCAAT
>NZ_CAKJTP010000036.1:24583-35706 GCF_917627335.1 Protofrankia sp. CiT1
ACACCAGGGTGGCTCCCTCCTCCGCCTCGCGATGCACGCACCCCAGCCCCGCTCCTTGATCCACACCCCTATTGCCGGGCGCTCTTAATCATCGTCCAGCGGAGGTTCCGCTCTGGCTGCGACTGATCTCGGCGTGGCGATGGGGCGCCGCGGCTCGGATCTGGCAGACGAGTGCGAGCCCGCCGAACACAGGGAGTGCGATGGGCACGCCCACACTCATGGTGACGGTTGTGGGCATGTGGCGGTGCCACACGGCGACCATGTCGACCATGCGCACGAGGGGCACCGCCACGCCGCGCATGAGGGCCACTGGGACGATCACTGACAGCTCATGCATCCCCGGGGCCGGTGCCGTCGTGGTCCGGTGACAGCACCGGCCCGGGAGTCAGCAGCCCGTACCCGAGGGTCAGACCGTTCCGGCGGCGGCTGTGTCCAGAGTCGGGCGGGCCACCGGGATCAGCCCGGGGACGAGCCGGAAATCGGGGTCGATCTGGCCGGCCAGATCGACCCCGGTGGCGTCGTTGGCCCAGGCGGTGGCATTGCGCAGGTGGATGTCGTGCATCTGCGTGATGAAGCGGTCCCAGTCCCGGTCGGTGGTGTCGACCGCGGCGTGGACCTTCGCGAGCGCGGCCAGGTCAGCCGGTTCGAGGTCACCGATACCGAACGGCCGGCCCTGCTCCATCGCCCGGACCGGCGCCGACTGGGTGAAGCAGGCCAGCAGGTCATCGCCAACCTCCCGGCGCAGGAACGCGACATCGTCCGGATCGGTTGTTTTGTTCCCGAGCACGGACAGGGTGATGTCGAAGTCGGCGGCGTAGCCACGGTACTGGCGGTGCACCGAGACCCCCTTACGGGTGGGCTCACAGACCAGGAACGTGTGGTCGAAGCGGGTGAACAGCCCGGAGGCGAACGCGTCGGCGCCCGCGGTCATGTCGACCACGACGTATTCGCCCGCGGTGTCGAGGAGGTGGTTGAGCAGCAGCTCGACCGATCCGAGCTTGGAGTGGAAGCAGGCCACGCCGAGGTCGTCCTCGGTGAACGCGCCGGTGGCCAGCAGCGTCACGCCGGCGACGTCGAGGCCGAACTGCGCCCACAGCGGGTTGTCACCGGTCACTGACAGCAGTCGCGATCCGGAGCCGGGCGGTGTCGTCTTCACCATCACCGCCGCCGAGGGGATGCGTGGGTTGTCTCCGCGCAGGTAGTCCTTGATCTCGTCGAGGTGCTCGCCCATCGGTGGCGGCGCGGTGTCCTCGTCGAGGCCGAGCGCGGTGCCGAGGTGCTGGTTGATGTCGGCGTCGATGGCCAGCACGGGGTGGCCGAAAGCGGCCAGGTGGCGGCAGAACAGTGCGGACAGCGTGGTTTTCCCGCTGCCGCCCTTACCGACAAATGCGATCTTCATGATGGTGCGCTCCGGGGTCGTGGCGGCACTGCCGCGATCGGGACAGGAAACACCGGAATCGTAATCGTTTTCATTAAAGCTCTCCCGGCAGCCCCGCCGGGCCCGCCGGGCCGGGCTGGACGGCGGTCGGCCATGCCCCCGTCCCGACCACCCTGTCGCCATCCGGCGTGGTGTCGTCCGGTATGGTGCCGCCCGGCGCCGCGCGGAGGCTGCGGACACGATCACAGGCCGTCGACGCTTCGGGGTGGCGCCCAGACAAGGCGTGGGGAAGCGTGGCTGTGGGTGGCGTTGCCAGGTATCCCCAAAGATTTCCTTGCGAGCTATGGGGAGAAGATGTCGGCGGCCGTGACGGTGAGACTTCCCGGCGGCGCCCCGCGGACCTCCTCGCGGGCGCAGAGGGCGAGGCGAACCGGCTCAGGTCTGTCCGTCCTGTCCGCGTCCGCGTCCGTGCCGTCGGAGCCAGGTCGAACGGCCCACGGTGTGGCGATCCGCAAGGCAGGCGCCTTCTCCCATAGCCGGCTCGCGAGCCGTCCACCGTCGACCGCACGGGTCCACTTCGCCTCGCCGAGGAGAACCGGGTGCCTGTCTCTGCCCGCGAGCACGACCGCATCGATCTCGTTCTGGCCGCCCGTGCTCCAGTACGGTCCCACGGCTACGATGTCAGGGCCCAGTGCTGCGCCGACGGCGAGTCGACGCAGATGCTCGCGGAAGGCTTCCTCCCAGGGCGCGCCGAGATGATCGTCCAGGCTGTCGATCAGCACCGGCAGCAGCGCCTTGCCCAGACCACGTTCGATCTCCGCGCGGTAGCGGGAAAGTACGCCGAGATAGAAGGCCAGGAAATTGTCGGCAATCCGGTAGACGCTCCGCCGGCTGCGAGCGGTCTCGGTGACCGGCGTCAGTCGTTCGGCCAGCCGTAGCTCGATGAGCCGATCCAGTGTGCGGGCGGGTTCGGCGCGGACATGGTCCTTGATTTCGTTGTATTGCGAGCGGCCTGCGGCGATTGCGTGCAGTACGGCCGCCGGGTACTCACCGTGCTCCACCTCGGTGGCGAGCACCAGTTGTCCTTCGGTGAGCAGCGGTGCTCCGGGCCGGCAGGCCAGCCTCAGCAGGTTGTCGGCGACGTCGGCGGCCTGGTCCCACCACGACAGGTAGAGCGGCATGCCGCCGACCAGTCCGTACACGAGTGCGCGGTCGGCTGGCGCGAGGTCCGGCAGCATGAGCGCGGCCTCGTGCGGACGGAACGGATGCAGCGACAGCGACAGGTCGAATCTGCCGTACAGGGGTGCCCGCTGTTCCTGCAGCGCGGTCATGTGCCGCACGGCCGACCCGCACAACAGAAGCCGCAGTCTGGTCCTGCCAAGCGTCCGGTCCAGGAAGGCCCGCAGGATCCCCGGCAGGTCGGACGAGGTGTTGACGATCTCCGGGAATTCGTCCAGGACGAGGAGGAGCGGCTCGCGCTCGGCTGCGGCGGCGAGGTCGTCAAGGGCATCGTCCCAGTCGGCGTAGGGGCGGGCGGCCAGGTCGCGGAGGCGCCCAGGCAGCGCGGCCGCGGCCTGGCGGGATAGCTGCGCCAGTTCCCCTGCGGCCGCACGACCGGCTCCGGTGTGGAAGACCGACCGTCGGCCCTCCGCGAAGCGCTGCACCAGAGCGGTCTTGCCTACCCTGCGCCGCCCCCAGACCACCGCCGGACGCGGGTCGGTCGACTTCCACCAGGCATCGAGGGCTGCGAGTTCCTCGGTGCGATTGACGAAGGCCATGATCGCCCCAACTCCACGCAGGCAACTTACGTCGCCTGTAACTTACACCTACCGCTAGTTGTGTAGCCCGTCGGTAGCCGGCCACGTCCCAGCTCACCCGCTATGACGTGCACTGTTCCCGCCGGATGTTGATCGTCTCCGAACGGCACCCGGCGACGGTACTAACGTCTACACCGAGCATTTCGGGACTGTCCGAACGCTCGGCGTAAGTGGTGCTGCGCTCGGTAGTGGGCCAGTTGGTGGTGGTCGGGGTCAGGCGTCCCTCGAAAGTGATCGCCAGCGCGTTGAGGGCGGGTGGGTTCGTCGACGGATCGACCACGACATAATTCGGCAGCATGGTGCACGCTTGGCCCTTCGTCGGCCGGTCCATCGAGGTGGGCCGGGTCACGGCGGCGCTAGCCGAGGGCCGAGGAATGCTCCTCGAGGGTGCGGCGGGCGTCGGCAAGAGTCGGTTGTTGCGGGAGATCGCCGGGCAGCAGGACGCGGGCACCTTCACGGTCAAGCGTGTGTACGCCACCGAGGCCATGTCCGCCATCCCGTTGGGGGCGCTCGCTGAATTCCTGCCTCATCAGGAGCCGCATGGGGTTGTGGGAGCACAGGAGCTCAACCTCGTCCTCGACAGCCTCGTCGAGCGGCCGTCGAGTGTTCACCAGGTGGTGTTGGCGATCGATGACATGCAGCTGCTCGACACGACGAGCGCCGATCTGGTTCTGCGCGCCACCCGGACCGGTCACGTGCTGGTCCTTGGGACACGTCGGACCCCGGGGATCGTTCCCGACAGCGTCGCGGAGCTGTGGAAGCGTGACCTGGTCACGCGGATCCCGGTCCCGCCGCTGGACCGGTCGCAGACTGATCACCTGTTGGCGGGTGTGCTTGGCGGCCGAGTGGAGGGACGCACGGGGAACAGGTTGTGGCAGCTGACGGAAGGCAACGTGTTGACGCTGCGCGAACTGGTCGACGGGTTGCGGGACTCCGGTGAGGTCAGCCAGGTCGGTGGCCTCTGGCACTGGTCCGGAGACATGACCCGGCTACACATCGACGTCTTCAGCGTTCTCGAGGAACGGGTGCGTAATCTGCCCGATAACCTGCGCACGGTCGTGGAGATTGTCGCGCTTGCCGAACCGGTCGATTACGGCATGCCCGTCGGGCTGGTCGGGAAATATGCTGTCACGTCGGCCGAAGACCAGAAGCTCATCCAGGCGGACCGCCGACGCCAGCGGCGGGATCTAAGACCACCCCGTGTTCGGCGAGGTGGTGCGGAGCATGCCACACGCCGAACGCCACCTCGGCGACCTCGCGGAATACGTCGAGCGGACCAGCATGCGGCGGCGGGATGACGAACTGCGTGTGGCGGTCTGGCGGATGAGATCCAACACCGTCGGCGACCCACTCCTGCTGGTCCGGGCGGGGCGCACGGCATACGCCCGTTTCGATCTGTCGCTGGCCGGGGAACTCGCCAGGGCCGCACTGGCCGCCGGCGGCGGCTTCGACGCCGTCGATCTACGCGCGTCGATCCTCGGTTTTACCGGCGAGCCGGAACAAGCGATCGAACTCCTGAACTCCGCCGAGCCCGCGCTGAAGACCGACGAGCAGCGGATCCGCTGGTCCATAGCGCGGGGAATGATCGAGTTCGGCATGCTGAACGACCCGACCGCGGCTGAGCGCCTGTGGTGTGCCGCGGAATCCCTTGGTGGCCCCGGCGCGACCCTGCTCCGGGCTGTGTCAATATGCCAGCTCGCCTGGCGCGGCGATTTCCGCTCCGCTTACCAGCGCCTGGCCGAGATTCCGGAAATGGAGAAGAGCTGGACCGGCGGACGATTGTTCGCCGAAGGGCATCGCCTTGTCCTCGCCGCGTACCACTGTGGCGGCGAGCTCCTACTCGACGAGCTGCGCGCCTTCGAGAGCCATCTTCCGGACCATCTACCCGGCCTGCCCTACCTGCGGGCAGTCGCCACCCTCGCCCGGTGGAGCGTCACGGCCGCGACCGCTAGCATTCTGCTGCGCGACGCAGACAGGGACCCCGCCGAGGACTTCCCACTCTTCGAAGCGCAGGAAGGCCTCGCGGAGGCGATGCGTCAGCGACTGACCGGCCGCTTCGAATCGGCGCAGGCCACCACCCTGGAGGCCCTCACGCTGGCGGAGCGGGGCGGGCAGACGCTACTTTCCGCGCTCCTCGCGGAACAGGCGCACTGCGCCGCGCTTCTGGGGCGCCTCCCGGAGGCAGCGCAACTACTCAAGGAAGCCGACCAGCGGCACGCCCGGACGATGACTCTCATGTATCCGTGGATCGAGCTTTCCCGCGCCCAGGTCGCCGCAAGCGAGGGACATTTCGAAACGGCCGAGTCCACCCTGCGACACCTGGCGGACCGCCTACGCGACGATGGATTCCACGGTCTGGAAACACATGCCTTGTTCGCCCTGCTCAGATACGGGCTCATCGGCCCCTCGGACGTCCAGCGGCTGAAGCAACTCGAATCGATGGTGAACGGTCGCCTGCCCGGTCTCGTGCGGCGGCACGCCGAGGCACTGCTCGCTGCCGATCAGGCCGGACTGCGGGTGAGTGCGGGCAGCTACGCGGACCTCGGTCTGTGGCATTATGCGGCGGAAACTGCGGCACAGGCCTTCCAGGTACCCCGTCCGAAAGATGCCATCGGAGTCGGCGCACTTGCCGGATACCTCGCCGACCTCCTGTCCAAATGTGACCAGCCATGGTCACCCTCGCCTCGGATTCCGATTCCAAAACTCAGCGATCAGCGACGAAAGGTCGCTAGCCTCGCCGCCGAAGGCCTGA
This sequence comes from Protofrankia sp. CiT1, assembly GCF_917627335.1. Classification (NCBI taxonomy): domain Bacteria; kingdom Bacillati; phylum Actinomycetota; class Actinomycetes; order Frankiales; family Frankiaceae; genus Protofrankia; species Protofrankia sp. CiT1. The sequence goes on from NZ_CAKJTP010000036.1 coordinate 30,531, forward strand.
GCGACCCGGGGATAGGCAAGGAGCTGTTCATCACGAAACGGACCGTGGGTAACCACCTCCGCGAGATCTACCTGATACTGAACATCTCCAGGCGGGTTGAACTCGCCGGTCTGATGAAACTGTACGAACTGCTTCAGGCCCGCCAGACCGAGCATTGGGCAGCGGATCAGGCCCCAGCCCGCCAGGGTCGGTGCCACCACGATCCGCTGCAGCCGAGCAGCTGCTCCGGGCCTCGGTGGCGGACCGGCCCGCCGTGGCGATGAAAGTTGAGTAACTGGACGCCTGGCTTTGAGTGGTCCTGAAGCTGGAGTTCACCTGTGTGGCCATGGACGATAGCGGTCGGTCGGTACCGCTCCACCGGGCTCAGGGCGGAGGTGACTCACCGTGCCCGAAAACCGAGGAGTACGCGATGCTACTCGGGAACCTGGATCTGGAGGCTTGAATGTCGGGTGCAAGGGCGGGGGTGCCAGGTGAGGGGCGTTGGCACAGAGTCGAAGCGGTAATTGGCGTCGTTAGTGTCCTGACTGGTGCGATCTTCGGGGTTCTGCAGTGGCAGGAAAGTAGATCGGCAGCCGCGCCCGTCGCGACAGCCGCGCCGGTGGTGTCCACCGCGCCAGACACACCCGACACGTCGGCGTCGGCCGGTGCAGATGCGGCCGATCCCGCAAAGAAGGGCAGGCCGATGGACGGCCGGAATTGCCTGATCGGAACCTGGCAGCTCTCCAGGTGGGCCCATACGCTAAACGCGTCACAATTTGTCCTGGACACTCCCGGTACGGTTGACATGAAGGCGAGCGACACCTCCACGTTTGTCATTCAGTTCAACGAAGACGGAAGTGGGAGTGATGTTGATAACGTAACATTTACTGGCTATGGATCTACGGACGGAAATTTCTACTCGATCACCGAAGTCGGTCGGGCGACCTTCCGCTTCTCCGTCAGTGGTACCACCGTCAAATACAGCATGGTGAGTGGGTCCGATGTCGTCGACGCCAGCGTCAATCACACGTCTCTGGGTAGACAGACCATCCCGGCCGTAGATGAGACGGATATCTTCACCTGCTCGGCGGGCAGGCTCACGCTGGCCGGCATCGGGTACAAGCAGGAGTTCATACGTGCCTGAGCCCGCCGGGCGGGTCTGCTGTACTCGCGGAAGTCGTGCTCCGTGCTGGTGCCTGGGAGGTGCGTCTCTCCGTCCAGTAATGACAATAATTAGGTGGTGGATATCTGGAGGGCCGGTCGGTTCATATCCGACGAGGCGTCCGAATTCGGCCAGCTGGCCGATGCGCTTCGGGCGCTACAGGCCACTGTCAGTGGCGTTCAGGTTCCGGTAGAGGTGGCGAAGCCGGCCCGGCTGAACCTGGAAAGGCTGACCGGTGTGCTGGAGCCGTATTCGGTACCGGAAGCCGTGCAGGCCACCGACCGGATCCCCGGTATCCCGGGCCAGGCACAGACCCTGATGCCCCGTGGTGCACATCGAGAAGCCGACGAACTGCGCCTCGTCGGGCAGGTGACGTTCGGCCGGTACTATCGGGCGGATTCGGCGCGGCCCACAACGGCGGCGCCATCCCACTGATTTCGACGTGTGGAGTGTCAGAGTCGGCTTGGGGCTGTGAGCTGGGGTTATGCGACGGTTCAGCTGTCGGCATGAGGGTCAACTATGTCTGTGCGACTGCTCTATCTGATCTTTGTCCGGGTCTGCGGCTGACTGGTTCTACTCGGCCGTTCGTCGTTTGGGTGGAGTTGAATTTTCTTGTTGTTTAAATATTTGCCTTCATAACAATAATGGACTTCGTGAACTAATGAAAGAGTTGACGGTACATTTCCTGTATGGCCGAGGTGTGTGCCATCGAGCCGTGGTGGGATGTGTGTGAAAATGGCTGGCTCGCTACTAAATGTCAGCGCCATCTTTATCTCATTAGTTTCTTTGGCGACTTCAACTTTGCTCGCAGCACGGCAGGCACGATCAGCGGACCGCGCAAATCAGCTCCCAATCATCATCGAAATGCTTGATCGCCACATGACCCAGTCTTTCTACCTGAAAGAAGAGAAGATTTGGGCAGAGCTACCTTCGCGCGACCCAAATTTAGGAGTTACCCGTCTACCGGCGGATATTCGGGGGAAGTCATTGAAGTATCATTCTTTTACCAGATGCTGGGCTACCCGCTCGCCTTCGAGGTCGTCGACGAAAACGTCGTCATTCTTCCCATCCGCTATCGGCTCGAGAAGACCTGGACGGCCATACGGCCTTTCGTTGAGAGTGAGAGGGTATTACGCGGCGACCCGTATAGCTATTTAAATACCCTGGAAGAGTTTGCGAAGAGTGCTGCAAAAAAGGATGTAGAGGGTATGACCCTAATGGTCCAGAGAAGATTATCGAGGATTGGATGATGCTTCAGAACTGGCGAAACCAAGTGGTCATAGCAGGGCCTCGGCATTTTTGCTGGGCAGCGGTTCGGTAACCGACAGTGAGTGGATCGGGTTATGCGAGACGCTCGCGCAGGTACCGGACCCACGCCGACGGCGCGGGGTGCGATACCCCTTCGCCGTGATCCTGACCATCGCGGTGTGCGCGATGCTCAGTGGCGCCCGGTCGTTCGCGGCGATCGGGGAATGGGCCGCCGACCTTCCCGCGGATGCCCGCGCTGGCCTGGGGCTGACCGGGCGGATCCCAGGCCCGGTGACGATCTGGCGGGTGCTGGTACGGGTGGACCGGGCGGCGTTGGAGGCCGCGATCGGAGCCTGGATCCGGGCCCCTCGACGCCGTCGACACCGCCGCGCAGCGGCCGACACAGCGCCGCCGGGTACGGCGGGTGCTCGCGGTGGACGGCAAAGCGATGCGCGCCACCCGCCACGGCGCCCACCCCGTGCACCTGCTCGGTGTCCTCAACCGCACCCGCGGCGGGGTGCTGGCGCAGGTCGACGTCGACGAGAAGACCAACGAGATCCCTGTGTTCTCCACGGTTCTCGATCAGATTCCCGACCTGACCGACGTCCTGATCACCGTTGACGCGATGCACGCGCAGACCGCGCACGCCGACTACCTGCATGCCCGGGGAGCGCACCTGCTGGTCACCGTGAAACGTAACCAGCCCACCGTCCACACCCGGTTGAAGACCCTGCCGTGGAAGGACGTCCCGGTCGGGCACGCTGCCACCGGCCGTGGCCACGGCCGGATCGAGGCACGCACCCTCAAAGCCGTCACCGTCCCGGCCGGGCTCGGGTTCCCCCATGCCGCCCAGGCCATCCAGATCACCCGCACCTCCCGCCCGATCAACAAGAACAAGAAGAACGACCGAGGGCAAGCACCGTCAGTGACGTGAGACCGTCTACGCGATCTGCACCCTGCCCGCCCACGACGCCCTACCGGCCGAACTGGCCACCTGGATCCGAGGCCACTGGTCCACATCGAGGTCCGCCTGCACTGGATCCGCGACGTCATACTGGGTGAGGGCCTCCACCAGGCTCGTACCGGCAGCGGACCCCAGGTCATGGCCGTTCTCCGCAGCCTGGTGATCAGCCTGCTCCGGTTCGCCGGCTTCACCAACATGACCTGAGCCCTACGCCACCACGCCCGCCACCCCGACCAGGCAATCACCCTCGTGACCAGCACAAACACGACTTTGCAATGACCCTGCAGGAGGCCCGACGAGATCACTGACGGTGCACGGGCAACGGAGATGCCGGCGGCGCAGAAACATTCAGACCGGTAAGAGGGCGGTGTCGACGGACAGTCGAGACAGCGGTCGCCCTCGGCCTTCCGTACCGACAGGCCGAGGGTGACCGACGAGGTCCTGACGTGACCAAGAGGTGTTCCCCGGCGTGGTCAAGGTCCCGGCTCCCTTGGCGGCAGAGATCGATCTTGGTCAGATCTGACACCCGTCCTTCGCGAGCGCACTGGCAGCCCGCGACGTTTCCAACGTTTGAGGCGGACCTCTTCGGCAATACGGAGAGCCACGAAGACGCGCGGCGCCATCGAGGTCCTCGCCCGCTACGCCGGAATCGGCGACCGCACGGCCAGCGGCATGGGCCACATCGTCATCGGCCCCGACGGGCCGTCCGCCCGGCTCATGTCATGGAAGCAGGTTTGTGCTCTCGCTGGTCAGCCGGCTCGCCCAGGGCGGGTCAGCACCGGGTGTGGCGCAGGTCAGTGCCGCGACTCGGGCCCCGAAGGTCAACGCGCGCCGTACGGTCTCGATGTCGAGCTGGTCGATCCGGCCGCCAAGGTGACCTGCTTGATACAGCCAGTGAAGAAGGCCGGCGGAAAAGGCGTCGCCCGCGCCGATGGTGTCGACGGTCCGCACCGCGACGGCAGGAACCTCCACCACATCCTGTCGGAATGAGGCTATGACGCCCCGCTCCCCGCGCGTGATGATGACCAGTGGCACATCGGCCAGGCCCGGGGCCCTGAGGAGATCATCCAGGGAGACGCCGGGGAAGAGCTCGGCGGCGTCATCCTCACTCATCCGGATGATGTCAGCAAGGCGAGACCACTCCGCGATCCTCGACCGGTACCTCCGCGGACTCACCAGGGCAGCCCGGACGTTGGGGTCAATCGACACCGTCGCGCGTTCCCGGGCGGTGCGGAGCAGCTTTTCGACCAGGTTCCCGCCCGGCTCCATCACCAGCGAGAGTGAGCCGGCGTGCACACACGCCACGCCGTCGAGATGGGATGGGGCCAGTTCCCGCGCGGTCCACTGCCAGTCCGCCGTTCCGGCCGCGTAGAACACATAGCTGGCCTGACCGTCAGCCGCCACCGACGCGATGGTGAGCGTTGCCGGTTCACTGGCGGTGACGGCGCATGACAAGTCGACCGCGGACGTCCGCAGCCGCTCGACAAAAAGATCACCGAACACGCCCCGCGGCAGCCTGCCGAGAAACCGGGTCGGTGTTCCGAGTCTCCCGAGAGCGACCGCCGTGTTCGCCGGGCCGCCTCCCGGGAATACCCGCAACCGCAACGCGGTGTCGCTCCCGGCCGCCGGCTCGACAACAGCATCCGCGACGTTTTCGCCGATCACCGCGACACAACCGGCAGCACGTGGAGTCATGCCTTTCCAAGCGGGCCGGTCAGGCTCCCGGTGGCCTCTCGGACCCGGCGGGCCGGCAGCGCCGATGCGACGGGAACCCTGGACGCGGAAGCAGCCGTGATCGCGCCATCGTTCGCTGTGGCCGCTGG
>NZ_CAKJTP010000036.1:35864-37648 GCF_917627335.1 Protofrankia sp. CiT1
GCTTCCCCGTCCGTCCGTCCAGGGATTGCCACCGCTTCGGCCATGGTGTGCTCCTTCGCAGAGATGGGGTCAACCCGCCATCCGAACCGACGTCATCGAGACAGTCGGTGACATCCCCGGGAAGCCGCTGACAAAGCCACGACGGCCCACAATCCCGCCGCTTGCCCAGGCCGCGGGCCACGCCTCCAAGAGCATCGGATATCGCTTGGAGATGCTGCTGATGTCCGATGTGCTCATCCGTGACGTGCCCGATGACGTGCTGGCCGCTGTCGAGGCGCACACCGCCCGGCTCGGTCTGTCCCGTAACGAGTACCTCCGCCGGCAGCTCGCCCAGGACGCGGCGCGCTCGGTCACCGGCCCTTCCGGGGTGCGGACCCGCGGCGCAGGACCGGCCATATCGCCGATACGATGGCTGCGGTCAATAGCACAAGCGCGGCGAGGTCAAGTGTCCAGGTGTGGACGTCGGCTGTCCACAGCGGGTCGATCTTGGGGTTGGCCGGGGTCTGGCGGTAGCCGGTTGTCGCCGCGAGCATCGCGAACCCCCACCGGGCCGGCATCAAGTATGCGAGCTGTTCCAGCGGCGGATGGCCGTCCAGCGGGATGAGCAGCCCACACAGCAGCAGCTGCAACAGCAGGACGAGCACGAGGATCGGCATGCCGCGGTCGGCGTTTGCGATCAGTGCTGAGACCAGCAGCCCTTGAGCCATTGCGGCCAGCGCGACCGCGACCATGGCGACGGCAACCTCGGTCACCCCATGCTGGCTCAGCGCGAGTGGCCTGTCCGGTGCTGGCTGGCCGTACAGTCCGGCGAAGGCCAGGATCACGGCCTGAGCGCTGCTGATCAGGCCCAGCACGGCGAGCTTCGACCAGAGGTAAGCGCCGCGCGAGAGCCCAATCGCCTGCTCGCGGCGGAAGACGGAGCGCTCCTTGACCAGTTCGCGGAACGCTCCGGCGAATCCCGTGAACGCGCACCCGAGCACGAGCACGAGCATGAGCGGCGCGATGTCACTGTCGGGGCCGGCCTGCCGGCTTTTCCACGACAGTCCGTGCCCGCCCGGAAGCAGCCGTGCGAACAGGCTCAGCACCAGCGGCAGCGCCAGTAGGAACAGCGCGTAGGCCCGATCGGCCGCGATCACCGCGAAGTAACGGCGGGCGAGCACGACGAACTGGCGCAGCGCCGGCTGCTGGCGCGGCGGCGCGTCCGGTACGGATCGCGCCGGACGCGCCGCGGGCTGCGCCGTGCCGCTCGGCATCCCGTACCGTGCGTACTCGGGCGAAGCCCGGAAGCGGGCCGTCCAGTCGACCTCCCGGGACCGGTCGAGCAGCAGGAACATGTCCGCGAAGTCATGCTGGCCGAAGTACGCGAGCGCCTCGCCGGGCGGGCCGAAATAGGCGAGCTGGCCGCCCGACGCGAGCACGAGCAGCCGGTCGCACAGGTCGAGCTGCGCGGGTGAGTGCGTGACGACGACCACCGTCCGGCCGTCGTCGGCCAGTGTGCGCAGGGTCTGCATCACCGACTTGTCCATGCCCGGGTCCAGCCCGGACGTCGGCTCGTCGAGGAAGAGCAGCGACGGGCGGGTGAGCAGCTCCAGCGCCACACTCGTGCGCTTGCGCTGCCCACCGGAGAGGGTGCTGATCCGCTGCTCCGCCTGGTCGGCCAGCCCCAGCTCGCCGATCACCTCATCGACCCGCGCGTTGCGCTCGGCCGCCGGGGTATCAGCGGGGAACCGCAGCTCGGCCGCGTACCGCAGCGCCCGGCGGACGGTCAGCTGCGGGTGCAGGAT
>NZ_CAKJTP010000036.1:38451-38975 GCF_917627335.1 Protofrankia sp. CiT1
GTTGACGAACGTCCCGTTCCAGCTGCCGAGGTCGACGATCCGCCACTCGGGCCCGGCCTGGCGCAGCTCCGCGTGCCGGCGGGAGACGAGCGGGTCGGCGAGCACCACGTCACACTCGGGCGCGCGGCCGATGACGACCGACGCCGCCCCGACCGGATGCAGCGCCGTAGCCTTGCGTTCCCACCAGGTCCCGGTTGCTGCCGTCCCGGCAGGTGGGATGTTGCCCGGCCGGCGTGCCGGGGGCGGCGGCGCGGCCGGTGCCTGTTGTGGTAACCGGTAGTGCCCGGTGCCGAAAACAGTGGGTGGGATGCCTGGCCCCTGTGCCGTGGGCGGCGTCCGTGATGGCGCGCTCTTGGCCTGCCACCAGCTGGATCCGGGGGCGGCTGGTGGTGGCGGTGCCGCCTGCGGCGGAGGCGCCGCTCGCGGTGGGAGCGCTGGTGACGGTGACGGGGGCGGGGGTGTCACTGGTGGCGGTAGCGCTGGTGGCCGTGCGGGCGCTGCCGGTGGTGGCGCCGCGCGGGCGC
>NZ_CAKJTP010000037.1:0-9329 GCF_917627335.1 Protofrankia sp. CiT1
GGCCGGCGCTGGCCGGCGGATCGACGGGCCGGCGCACGAGGACGATGGCGGTCACCGCGATGGCAAGGACGACAATCGACACCCAGTCGTTGAGGCGCATCCCGAGGAACGTGTGGGCATCGTCGATGCGCAGCGCCTCGACCCAGGCGCGTCCAGCAGTGTACAGAATCACGTAGAGGATGAACAGCTTGCCGCGGCCAAGCCTGCGGTGAGCATCCACCCACAGCAGGACAGCGGCGACGCTGACATCCCACAGCGACTCGTACAGGAACGTCGGATGGTAGAGCGAGACGCCGGGGACGACCTGATGCGCGGGGTCGATCCGCACAGCCCAGGGCAGATCGGTCGCCCGGCCATAGAGCTCCTGGTTGAACCAGTTGCCCCAACGCCCGATGGCCTGGGCAAGCACGAGCCCGGGGGCCGCGGCGTCCGCGAAGAGACCGAACGGCGTCCCGTGGCGGCGGCAGACAAGCCACACGCCGAGCGCGCCCCCGGCGACCCCGCCCCAGATCCCCAGCCCGCCGTGCCAGATCTTGAGCGCGTCGGCCGGATGGCCACCGTCGCCGAAGTACGCGTCCGGACTGGTGATCACATGGTAGATCCGCGCACCGACGATCCCGAACGGGACGGCCCAGGCCGCGGCGTCCGCGGCGAGGCCGGCCGGCTGACCGCGGGCCCGCAGGCGCCGGTCGGTGAGCACAACCGCGACCAGGACACCAATTATGATCATAAAGGCATACGCCCGCAACGGGATGGGGCCCACGTGCAGGACGCCCGTCGATGGGCTGGGAATCGCGGCTAGAACCACGAGGCCCAACGTATACCGCCGCTCACGCGGCCCGTTCTCGCCGTCGTCATAAAAGAAGCTCCGGTAACAGGCCTGTCCGGCTCGCGCCGCCCAGGCGCCGCCCTGATTGAACGCCCTGTTCCCGGAGCCTCGTCAGCAGGCGCTACCAGGCGCTACCAGGCGCTACCGGAGGGCAGGGGCCGGGGGCCGGCCCGGCCCGAGCGCACGCCGGTGGCGAGGGCGGCCACGGTCCCCCGCACTGCCGCGGCGGCGGCACCCGGATCGTCGCCCGCGCGGTCGGCGTCCACCAGCGCGCTCACCAGCGCCGAGCCCACGATCACCCCGTCGGCGAAACCGGCCACCTCGGCCGCCTGCGCGGGCGTGCCCACGCCCACGCCCACCCCGACCGGCGTGTCGCTGATCGCTCGGACCCGGCTCACCAGCCCAGCCGCCTGCGCGCCCAGCGTCGACCGGGCACCGGTGACCCCCATGAGCGAAGCCGCGTAGATGAAGCCTCGGCTGACCTCGGCAACCCGCGCGATGCGTGCGTCGGACGAGCTTGGGGCGACCAGGAACACCGGGTCGAGACCGACCTCGGCGGTGGCCGCGAGCAAGGGCTCGGCCTCCTCGGGGGGCAGGTCCGGAGTGATCGTCCCGGCACCGCCAGCCGCCGCGAGATCCCGGGCGAACGCGGTGACCCCGTACCGCTCGACCGGATTCCAGTAGCTCATCACCAGAGTGGGCACACCGGTCGCGGCCACCGCCTCCACCGTGCGCAGGACATCGCGGGTGGTGACACCACGGCTCAACGCCGCACCGGCCGCAGCCTGGATCACCGGGCCGTCCATGGTCGGGTCGGAGTAGGGCAGGCCGATTTCGACGATCTCCACTCCTGCCTCGACCATGGCCAGCATGGCGCTGATACCACCGTCGACCGAGGGAAAGCCCGCCGGCAGGTAGCCGATCAGCGCCGCTCGCGCCGCCTCGCGTGCCAGCACGAACGTGTGGCTCAGCCGGTCCCGCTCACCTGGTCGGCACTGGTCGCCTGATCGGCCTCGGTCACCCGCGAAACTCTGCACCGCACGTCCGTTCCGTTGTCAGCCGGTGACACGATCCGGTGAAGCCACCGCGGCCCGGCCAGCTCATGAATGATCAAGAAGGTCAAACCAGCGGGCCGCGGTGTCAACGTCCTTGTCACCGCGACCGGAGCAGTTCACCACGACGACCGCGTCAGGACCCAGTTCCCGGGCAAGATCGAACGCCCCGGCGAACGCGTGCGCGCTCTCGATCGCGACCAGGATGCCCTCCAGCCGCGCGACCGTCCGCAGCGCGTCCATGGCTTCGCGGTCGTCGACGACCCGGTAGGTCGCCCGGCCGGTCTCATGGAGCCAGGCGTGTTCCGGGCCGATGCCCGGATAGTCGAGCCCGGCCGAGATCGAGTGTGACACCTGGGTCTGCCCGTCCGCGTCCTGGAGCAGGAAGGTCCGCATCCCGTGCAGCACACCGGGCGCCCCGCCCGCGATCGCGGCCGCGTGGCGCCCGGTGGACACCCCGTCACCACCGGCCTCGAGGCCCACCAGCCGGACGGACGGGTCGGCGATGAACGGGTGGAAGATGCCCATCGCGTTGGAGCCGCCACCGACACAGGCCACCACCGCGTCCGGCAGCTGCCCGGTACGGTCGAGAACCTGGGCTCGGGCCTCCACACCGATGACCCGCTGGAAGTCGCGGACCAGCATCGGGAAGGGATGCGGCCCCATGACCGAGCCGATGCAGTAGTGCGTCGTGCCCACGGTGGCCACCCAGTCCCGCATGGCCTCGTTGATCGCGTCCTTGAGCGTCCGGCTGCCCGCGGCGACCGCCACGACCTCGGCCCCGAGCAGCCGCATCCGCGCGACGTTGAGCGCCTGGCGGCGGGTGTCCTGCTCGCCCATGTAGACCACACAGTCTAGGCCGAGCAGCGCACAGGCCGTCGCCGTGGCGACGCCGTGCTGACCGGCACCGGTCTCGGCGATCACCCGGCTCTTGCCCATCCGGCGGGCGAGCAGGCACTGGCCAAGCACGTTGTTGATCTTATGCGAACCGGTGTGCGCCAGATCCTCACGCTTGAGCAGGATGCGGGCGCCACCGACATGGGCACTCAGCCGGGCCGCGTCGGTGAGCGGGGTGGGCCGGCCGGCATACGCCGTGAGCAGTCCGTCGAGTTCCGCGGCGAAGGCGGGATCGTCCCGGGCGGCCGCGTACGCCGCCGTCAGGCCGTCCAGAGCGGCGAACAGCGCCTCCGGGACGAAACGGCCACCGAAGCGACCGAAGTGACCGGCGCTGTCCGGCAGCGGGCCGCCCGGGAGGAGATCCTCAGGAGTTCGGCCGACGGTTCCAGCGGAAGTCATCGGCTGACTGTATCGGTCAACGCCCCACCCTGGTCGCCGGGTGAGCGCCCGCGGTGACGAGATCCGCGACCGCCTGCTGGGGATTGCTTCCCGTCACCGCGGCCTCCCCCACGAGAACCGCGTCCGCGCCGGCCGCCGCGTAGGCGAGCAGATCGTGCGGACCGCGCACCCCGGACTCGGCGACTTTGGTCACCTCCACGGGCAACAGCGGTGCCAGCTGGGCGAAGGTGTCGCGATCGACTTCGAGTGTCCGGAGGCTGCGTGCGTTGACGCCGATCAGGCGCGCACCCGCGTCGACCGCACGCGCGGCCTCGTCGCTGTCGTGCACCTCGACCAGGGCGGTCATGCCCAGCGACTCGACGCGGTCGAGCAAACCGATCAGGCGCGGCTGCTCCAGCGCCGCCACGATCAGGAGAACGATGTCCGCACCGTGCGCCCGTGCCTCGAAGACCTGGTACGGGGAAATGATGAAGTCCTTGCGCAGCACGGGCACGTCCACCGCCATCCGCACGGCGTCCAGGTCGGCGAGCGTCCCACCGAACCGGCGCCGCTCCGTCAGGACGCTCACCGCCGCCGCGCCCGCGGCCTCGAACTGCGCGGCGAGGGCCGCCGGATCCGCGATCGGCGCAAGATCGCCCTTTGACGGGGAGCGACGCTTCACCTCGGCAATCACCGAAACGGCCCGAGTGCGCAGTGCCGCGAGCGCGTCCCGTGGATCCGGGACACGCTCAACACGCCGTTTGAGCGTCGCCAGGGAGACCGTGGCCTCCCGTTCGGCGAGGTCGGCTCGCACCCCGTCAAGGATGTCGTCAAGGACACTCATCGGCCGGTGCCCAGGGCTGTCGCAGCCATGGCGCCGATGTTAGGCCAGCGGGCGGCCGGCGGCAGCAGGCCCCCGTCGAGGATCGCTGACTGTCACACTCGGCGGTTGCCCGTTGGTTGGCACAAGCCGGAAACACACCGACATGGGCGAGGCGAAAACCGTCCCACGCCAGGCATGCTCGCCCTCTCCCTACGCATCGTGATTGTCCCGCCGTTGTCAAACGATCTCTGTTGCCGCCGAGAGTGAGCCGCGCCGACCTCGCCCCAGCCCGGCCTCAGCCCGGCCTCGGCCCGGCCTCGTCCAGACCGGGCCCCCGCGTCGGGCAACCGGCGGAACTGTCGATGGCGGAGCTGCCCGCACCGAGCAACCGGCGGCGAACAACCGGCGGCGCAAAAACGGCGAAATCGGTATGCGGCACCCCTGGCCACATGAACACGCCATGACCTACCATCGAACGCGGGTTCGATTACATTCGATGAACCACATCCAGCCGGATCTCTACCGCGGAGGTAACGATGGAGGCGGGCATGTTCCGTGACCCACGGCCTGGCAGCCGAGCTCGATCGGTGCGCTCTACCGCCGCCGCGGCTGAGAGCGTGTGTGAGATCGGGCTTTCGATCAGTGAGCCGCGGCCAGGCGGCCCCTGGCAAGGCGGAAGGCCGAAGCGATACCGAATGAGTTGTATCGGTGTGGCCGACAACGCGGCCAAGGCGCGCCTGGGCGCGGCGAGCCGGAATGACGATCTCACACGCGCTCTGATACCGGCGCCATCCCAGCCGGCTGGGTGCTCCCCGGACCACGCGACCGGTGCCGCGGCGGCCATCCACGCCTGCTGGGCGCGACGCGGGCGCCCCGGTCAGGTCGGGTCGTCACCCCGGTCGATAGCCTCCCAGGCGTCGACCGGTCGGGCTGTCGGGCTCTCGTACCGGACGGACAGCGTCGACCAGGTGTGCCCACGGATCGCGACGATAGCGCCACCCAGAGCGAGAAGCGCTCCCCCACAGGTGGCAAGCCACGGCGCGGCTGTGCCCCGGATGTCGCGCAGGTTGGTGGTGACGCTCGGGGTGATCTGGCGCACCTGGGTGGCGACACGCGCGGCCGGCAGCGGGTCCGCGGCGATGCGGCCGGCGACGATGGCGACTGCCGCGCCGGCCAGCAGAACCAGCAGACCGACGAGTACACGCCCCCTGCGTCTGGTGGCGGCGGTCGCAACCACTCCCGCGAGCCCGACCAGGCCCAGCCCGGCCACGGCCGGGGCAAGATCCGATCCGGACAGCCGTACCGCCAACGGTGCGGCCGTGACCGCATCCTGTGCCGCGGCCCCGGCCGCCACACTCAGCTGTACCCAGGTCGCCCCGACGGTGACAAGCACCAGCACAGCGCCCAGCAGGCAACAGAGCACCGCCGCAGCCATCGCCCGCCGCCGTCCACGGTGGCCTGGGGACATGTCGACGGGTCGCTGATGGGTGATCATATCGGCGAACGCAACGACTCTGCGATCTCGATCGCCCGCAGCACCGCCGCCGCCTTGGTACGGCTCTCGTTGTTCTCGGCCACCGGCACGGAATCGGCAACGATTCCGGCGCCGGCCTGCACGTAGGCCCGCCCGTCGCGAAGCACAGCGGTCCGGATGGCGATCGCGGTGTCCAGATCGCCGCCGAAATCCAGGTAGCCGACCACACCCCCGTACAGCCCCCGGCGGGTTGACTCAAGCCCCTCGATGATCTCCATCGCACGCACTTTCGGCGCGCCGGTGAGGGTGCCCGCGGGAAACGTCGCCGTGAGGACGTCGATGGCCGAGCGGTCCTCGGCAAGTTCACCGATCACCGTGGAGACAATGTGCATGATCTGCGAAAAACGCTCAACCGCGGCGAACTCGACCACGCGCACCGAACCCGGCACGCAGACTCGTCCCAGGTCGTTACGCACCAGATCGACGAGCATCACGTGCTCGGCCCGCTCCTTTGGGTCAGCCAGCAGCTGCGCGGCGAGCTCAGCATCCCGCTCGGCCGTGGCGCCACGGGGACGGCTACCGGCGATCGGGTGCAGCAACGCCTGCCGGCCCGTCACCTTCACGTGTGCCTCCGGCGACGACCCGACGACATCGTGATCATCAAACCGGAGAAGGTACATATAGGGGCTCGGATTCGACGCCCTCAGCACCCGGTAGATATCAAGAGGCGCGGCTGTCGTCTGCCGCTCGAAGCGCTGGGAGACCACGATCTGGAAACACTCACCGGCCAGGATCTGCTCGATGGCGGCCTCGACGGAGGCTTCGAAGCGCTCTGGCGAGGTCCGCGACGCGAACCCGGCGAGCGAGAGGTCTCGTGGCACCATGGTGGTCGCGACCGTCGGTTCGGTCCACTTGCCGAGGTCGGCGGTCATGACCTCGAGCCGATGCACGGCGTCGTCGTAGGCCGTGTCCAGATCGCCGTCCCCGGTGAACACGTTTGCGATCAGCAGACAGGACCCGTCGCTGTGATCAAATACCGCGAGATCGGCGGTCAGCATCATGCGCAGCTCGGGCATGCCCAGGTCGTCCACGCAACCGGACGGCAGCCGTTCGACCCGCCGGACGATGTCGTACGACAGATAGCCGACCAGACCACCGGTGAGCGGTGGCGCGTCCGGCACCGTGGGAGTACGCAACGCCAGCTGAACCGCGCGAAGTACCTCGAGCGGGTCACCACCGGTGGGAACGCCCGACGGCGCCTGGCCGCCCACCCAGACGGCCGACCCGTCCCGTTCGGTGAGGGTCGCCGCGGCCCGGACACCGATGAACGAGTACCGCGACCACACCCCGCCGTTCTCGGCGGACTCCAGCAGGAAGGTTCCAGGTCCCCCGGCGAGCTTGCGGTAGATCCCGACCGGGGTCTCGCCGTCGGCGAGCAGGCGGCGGGTGACCGCGACCACCGGGTACTCGGCGGCGAGCGCGTGGAAGCCGGCCCGGCCCGGAATGATCTCACCTGTCGTCACGACTCGGCGCTCCTCGGGGACTTCACGGTAACGGCGACGGCCGGCAGGCTCCGGTTGTCGAAACATGTCCGGCTGCCCGTGTGGCAGGCCGATCCCACCTGCTCCACCCGGACCAGGACGGTGTCCCCGTCGCAGTCAAGAGAGACCGACCGAACCAGCTGGCGGTGGCCGCTGCTGTCCCCCTTGACCCAGTACTCACGACGGCTGCGGCTCCAGTATGTGGCCCGCCCGGTGGTGAGCGTGCGGTGCAGCGCCTCGTCATCCATCCAGCCGACCATCAGCACCTCGCCGGTGTCGTACTGCTGCGCGACAGCGGGGAACAGGCCAGCCTCGTCGCGCTTGAGCAGACCGGCTATGGCGGGGTCCAGACGGGACGCGGGGACGCACACGTGCCCATTGTGCCGTGCTCGGTCATGGCAGGTCACCGGCCACGCCCGCCGTCCACGAAGCGTGCAGGCGCTGATACACACCGGGGACGGCAACGAGTTCGGCGTGGGCCCCCCGCTGGACGATCCGGCCCGCGTCAACCACCACCACCATGTCCGCGGCCTCCGCGGTGGACAGCCGGTGGGCGATCGTGACCGATGTCCGCCCTCGGGTCAACGCGGCCAGCGCACGGGCGAGTCGCACCTCCGTGGCCGGGTCGACCGACGATGTCGCCTCGTCCAGGACGAGCAGGTCCGGTACCGCGACATGGGCACGGGCGAGGGCGACCAGCTGACGTTCTCCGGCGGACAGCAAGCTCCCACGTTCACCGACCCGGGTGCGCACACCGTCGGCGAGCCCAGCGATCCAGTCCGCAAGCCCCAGCGCGGTGAAGGCGTCCGCAACATCGGCGTCGCCGGCCTCCGGGCATCCGTAGCGAACGTTGTCCGCGATGCTCAGATCGAACAGGAAGCCATCCTGCGGGACCATGACAACCCGCCGACGCAACGAGGCGAACCGGACCTGCTCCGCGGGCACACCGCCGAGCAGCACCTGGCCAGCTGTCGGGTCCATCAGCCGCGTGAGCAGTTTCGCCAGGGTGGTCTTGCCCGATCCCGTCTCACCGACCACGGCGACCCTGGTCTGTGGCGCTATGTCCAGGTCGATGGCCTGCAGGACGGGCGGTCCTCCTGGATAAGCGAACGCGACACCGTCGAAACGCACCCCGAGCGGGCCAACAGGAAGATCTTTTCCAGTTTCGGAGCCAGGGTCACGGACATCCTGCGGTGTGTCCAGCACATCAAGGACACGGCGCAGGCCCGCAAGCGCGTTCGCGCCCTCATTGAGCACCTCGGTCAGCGTCTGCAACGGCAGCACGAACAGGGTGACCAGGAACAGGAAGGCCACCAGCCGGCCAGCGCTGAGATGACCGTCCACCCCGAGCAGCACCCCGCCGACCACCACGGCGCTGGTCGCGCATGCCGCCACCAGCTCACCGGCCGAGAAGACCGTGGCGACCAGCCGCTGCGCATCGGTCTGCGCCGATCGGTAGCGGTCGACGGAGGTGTCGACCCGCGTCTCGGTGCGCGCCTGAGCGCCGTAGGCGCGTACCACCGCGGCGCCGACCACGGACTCCGCAATCGCGCCCAGCATGTCCGCAACCCGCTCTCGAACCGCCCGGTAGCGTTGCGCAAGGAGCGGCTGAAAGCGCCTTACCGCAACAGCCATCGGCACAAAGGAGGCGTAGACAACGATGGTCAAAGGCCAGGAATAGATCGTCATAAGCACGGTCGCGATCAGCATCTGCCCGGAGGACAGCAGCAAGATCATGCCGCCGAGCTGCAGAAACTGCGACATCTGGTCAACATCGCTGGTCACCCGCGAGGTGAGGGCTCCCCGCCGCTGCTCCAGCTGGGTCAACGCGGACAGACCGTGGATGTGCCCGAAAACACGTATCCGCAGTGTCGCCAACGCAGCCTCGGACATCCGATACAGGCGGACGTTCATGCGGTAGGCCGCTGCGGCCGTCACCACGATCGCCAGCATCGCGCCCGCCGCCGCCCAGCCGACCACGCGCAGCTTGGGCGCTCCGTGCAGCAGGCCGTGGTCGACGGTCTGCTGGACCGCGATCGGGATCACCACTCGTCCCGTGGTGGCGATGAGCGCAAGAGCGATGGTCACCGGCAGGCCCGCGGTGAGCTCCGGTACGAGCCGCCGGATCTTACCGAGCGTCGCCCCCAGCGACTCTCCAGACCGGGCCGGAGCGCTGCCGGTGCCGTCGGGAGCGGCAGCCGGGTGTCCCTCGTTGCGGGTTCCGCGGATCACGGAGCCGCTCTCCGGCGCCATGCCATCCAGCCGGGGATCCGGATCCTCCTGGCGGGGCGCCGGAACGGTGACGCTCACCGTGCCACCGCGGCATCCTCAACAG
>NZ_CAKJTP010000037.1:9742-22594 GCF_917627335.1 Protofrankia sp. CiT1
CTGTCGCCTTCGCTCCTCGACTGGTAGGCGGTCAGCAGCGCCGCATACCCGGGCGAGGCAGCCATCAGCTCATGATGGCTGCCTCGCCCGGCCACCCGTCCTCGATCCAGGTACACGACCTCGTCAGCCAGCTCGATCGTTGCCCGCCGGTGCGCGACGACAACCACCGTGGACGCACCTGCCCGCTCCCGCAGGCCAGCGAGGATGGCGGCCTCGACCCGCGGGTCAACGCCGGATGTCGCGTCGTCGAGAACAAGCAGACGCGGCTGGCGGACCAACGCCCGGGCCAAGGGCGATCCGCTGCCGCTGCCCGCCGGACAGCGTGGTGCCCCGTTCGCCGACCTGCGTGTCAAGACCGGCGGGCAGCGCCGCGACAAAGCGGTCCGCCTGTGCGCGAGCGAGCGCTTCCCACACTGCAGCGTCGTCCACGGCCACGCCGAGCGTGACGTTGCCGCGGACCGTGTCGTCGAACAGGAAGGCCTGCTGGGAAACCAGCGAGACGGTCGTGGTGACCGCACCGTCGGCGAGGTCCCGCAGATCGGCCCCGTCCATGCGGACCGCGCCAGCGTCAGGATCGTAGAGCCTGACCAGCAGGCCGGCCAACGTCGACTTCCCCGACCCGGTCCGTCCGGCCAGGGCCACCACGCGGCCAGCGGCGACATCGAAACTCACCGCGTCCAGCGCCGGGGCGCTCGACCCGGCCGGATCAACCGATCGCGGATAGGTGTAGGTGACAGCCGCCACGGTCAGCGTTGCCGGTCCGGCGGCGCTCAACGTCTTCGGTCCAAAGCCCTGTTCGCCGCGGGCGTCCAGTACCGCACGCACCCGGCCGTAGCCGACAACCGACCGAGGCAGCTCACCGAACACCCAGCCGATCGCCCGCAGCGGGAATGCCAGGACCGTGAACAGGTAGGCGACGCGTACCAGATCGCCGACATCGAGTGCGCCCGCGGCGATCCTGGCCGTACCGACCAGCAGGACCACGAGAACGCCGATGTTCGGCAACGCGTCCATCACCGGATCGAACAGGCCGCGCACCCGCCCGGCACGTATCATTGCCGCTTTGAGCTCGTCCGCTTTGCGCGCAAACCGGGCTGTCTCGGCGGCTTCCCGCCCCATTGCCTTGATCACAAGAGCACCATCGAACGACTCGTGTGCCACCGCGCTCACCTCCGCCCGCAGCTGCTGGGCGTGCGAGAGCAACGGCGAGACCTTCCGCCCGTAGATGATATTAATGACCCCAAAAAGCGGAAAAATGACACATCCAATGGCGGTCAACAACGGATCCGTCATGATCAATACCACCAGAGCGACAACAATCATGACTAGCACCCCCACCGCGAACGGCAGCGGAAGAACCGGAGCCCAGGCCGCCTCGACATCCGCGTTGGCATTGGACAGCAGCAGACCGGTCGAGTGGCGCTGATGCCACGACAGCGGCAGGCGCAGATACTGCCGAATCACCCGGCGGCGGTAGAGTGCCTGCAGCCGGAACGTCATCATCCCGCCGCCGAGCCGGCGCACGAACATGCCCACAGCCTTGGCAACGCCGACCGCGACCAGTGACACCACCGCGAGCGCGAGGCCGCCCACCGTCACCCGCCCGGCCGCGAGGGACGGCAGCAGGACTCTGTCGATGACCTCGCCGAGCACGATCGAACTCGCCACGGTCATAAAACCGAACAACGAACTGCCGGCAACCGCCAGGGCGAACGAGCGAGGTTCCTCGCGGATACCCATCCCAAGGACTGCCAGACCTTTGCGGATAACATCAGGTGAACCTGCGGAAACCAGCCGTGTCGATCCCGCCGGATCATTGGGCATGGTTCTCCTCTCGTCGCTCACTGCACCGCCGACGCTGGCACCACCCAGACGAATTGAAACCAAAAAAACAGCCCGCCACAACAAACTTAGAGCGACCGGCAATAGGGGACGCGGTGTCGCGGGGCTGGGGCACGCACCTCGCCGCCTTGCGCCGCCCGCGCCCCAACCCCATTCCTTGATCCACTCCCCTATTACCGGGCGCTCTTAGCCAGCATCCCGCTCCCATCGAACGCCCCCGCGACGTGCCACCCCACAATCATGCCGCTACCGCCTGGCGCCGCTGTATATCCGGCGCCCGCGTCGTTGGCTGCTGGCCCGCGCCCGGGGAGTGGTTATCGGCTGGCACCAACCATCGACCGGCACTACCTATCGGCTATCGGCTATCGGCTGGCACCGACCACCGGCTAGCATCGACTATCGCCGACGATCACATCGTCCACCCGGCAGATGTCCAATGAACGTCCAACAGCTGACATGGGTTCAGCGAACTGGTACCGCGGCGGTTCGCAGGGCGTCCTTGACGTCACCGATACGCAGGTGGCCGAAATGGAAGACGCTCGCGGCGAGCACCGCGTCCGCGCCCGCGCCCACTGCCCGGGGGAAGTCCCGGAGCGACCCGGCGCCGCCGCTGGCGATCACGGGCACGCGCACGGCCGCGCGGACAGCCTCGATCATCTCCAGGTCGTAGCCGTCCCCGGTCCCGTCCGCGTCCATCGAATTGAGCAGGATCTCCCCCGCGCCGAGCGCCACCGCCCGCGCCGCCCAGGCAACCGCGTCGATACCGGTGCCCTGCCGCCCACCGTGGGTTGTCACCTCGAACCGCGGGGCGCCTGGCTCGCGGGTACGACGGGCGTCCACCGACAGCACGACGCACTGGCTGCCGAACCGCAGCGCGCACTCCCGGACCAGCTCAGGGCGGGCGACCGCGGCGGTGTTGACACCGACCTTGTCCGCGCCGGCCCGCAACAGCCGGTCGACGTCGTCGGCGGAACGTACCCCACCGCCGACGGTCAACGGGATGAACACCTGCTCGGCGGTGCGCCGGACCACATCGTAGGTGGTCTCCCGGTTCCCGCTGGACGCGGTGATGTCGAGAAAGGCCAGTTCGTCAGCGCCCTCGGCGTCATACAGCTTCGCCATCTCCACCGGGTCACCAGCGTCACGCAGGTCAGTGAAGTTCACGCCCTTGACGACCCGCCCGGCGTCGACATCCAGACAGGGGATGACCCGGACCGCGACGGTCATCGAATAAACCTGTTCATCGGCTGGGCAGAGGCTGGCCCGCCGCTACCGCCAGCGCCGCGGGCAGGCTGAACGCGCCCGCGTACAGGGCCTTGCCGACAATGGCGCCCTCGACGCCCGCCACACCGGCTATCGCGGCGAGGTCGGCCAGCGACGACACCCCACCACTGGCGATCACGGGCCGGGAGGTCGCCGCGGTGACATCCCGCAGCAGGTCCAGGTTGGGCCCGCTGAGCATGCCGTCACGATGAACGTCGGTGACGACGTAGCGGGCGCACCCGTCGGCGTCGAGGCGGGCCAGCACGTCGAACAGCTCGCCGCCGTCACGGGTCCAGCCACGGGCGGACAGGGTCGTGCCGCGGACGTCGAGGCCGACGGCGATCCTGTCCCCGACCCGGCCGATGGCAGCCCGCACCCAGCCGGGGTTCTCCAGCGCGGCTGTGCCGATATTGACCCGGGCGGCGCCGGTCGCCAGCGCCGCGTCCAGCGAGGCGTCGTCCCGGATACCGCCGGAGAGCTCCACCGCCACGTCGACCGACCGAACCACCTCCGCGATCAGATCATGGTTCGAGCCACGGCCGAACGCCGCGTCGAGGTCGACGAGATGGATCCACTGGGCGCCGTCGCGCTGCCAGGCAAGCGCCGCATCGCGCGGGTCACCATAGGAGGTCTCGGTACCCGCCTCGCCCTGGACCAGGCGGACGGCCCGGCCGTCGGCCACATCCACGGCAGGCAGAAGGATCAGCGCCACGCCACACACCTTACGGGGTGCCGTGTCTGTCGGTTCCACCGGCGATCGCGGCAACCGGCAGCGAGCCCCGCCAGCGGCGCTGGCACAGCGAACCGCCCTTGCCCCACCACGGACCCACTGTGATCATTTCTCCGTGCTTCCTCTACTGGCAGGACTCCTCCGGATGCGCCCGACGACCGTCGGTTACCGTGCGTCCATACGTTTATGGACCACCGTTGTCGCTGGCAGCGCCCGGCGCTACACCGCCTACCGGTCCACCGTGGCCGCCGCTGTCTTCGCCACCGTTGTCACGGGCATCCTGCGCGCCCACATCGCACAGGCGGTGTGGCGAGAGACACCGAACCTGGCCGGCTACGACACCACCGGCGCGATCACATTCATGATTGTCGGACAGGGCGTGGGCGTGTGCGTGGCCGTCTTCGGTGGGGTGATCGACCTGCCGTACCGGATCCGCACCGGCGACGTGGTTGTCGACATCGCCCGGCCGGTCGGGTTCGTGCGATGGTGGTTCGGTCACGAGATCGGCCGGGTCTGGGTCTACCTGCTCACCCGAGCAATGCCCGCGGTCGCCGTGTGCGCGGCGGTCTTCCGGCTGCGGTTGCCGTCAACCGCGTCGCGCTGGGCCGCGTTCGCCCTGAGCCTCACGCTGGCTGTGCTGGTCAGCTTCGGCCTCCGGTACCTGGTCGCGCTCAGCGCCTTCTGGCTGGCCGACGACCGCGGTGTACAGGCGGTGGCCGCGCTGGCCTCGCTCTTCTTCTCCGGTTCGGTCCTCCCGCTTACGATCATCCCTGGGGTGTTCGGCGCCCTCGCGCGCATCACGCCGTTCGCCGCGACCGTCCAGGTACCGATGGATGTCTACCTCGGCCGGGTGGCCGGCGCCGGCCTCGGCACGGCGTTCGCCTTCCAGGCCGGCTGGGCGGTGTTGCTGCTGGCCGCCGGCCGGGCGCTGACCGCGCTCGCGCTGCGCCGGGTGGTGATACAGGGTGGCTGACCGGCTGCGCGTGGTACGGGACGGGTTCGGGCACTACGTGCTGTTTGTCGGCGTGGCGTTCCGCTCGGCGTGGCAGTACCGGACGTCGCTGGTCCTGCTGACGATGGCCGAGACGCTCGCGACCGCCCTGGACTTCGCCGCGATCGGGATCGTCTTTGCCAACGTGGCCCGCCTGCGGGATTTCGCTCTCGCCGAGGTCGCCTTCCTCTACGCGACGTCCGCGACCGCGTTCGCGTTGGCCGAATGCGTGCTCGGCCAGCTCGACCGGATCGGCTGGCAGATCCGGGACGGGAAAATGGACGCTGTCCTCACCCGTCCGGTATCGCCGCTGGTGCAGGCGGCGACCAGCGAGTTCTCGCCACAACGGGTCGGCCGGCTGGCCCAGCCCGCCGCTGTGCTCGCGCTGTCGCTCGCGGCTCTCGACCTCCGCTGGACCCCCGGGCGGATCATCCTGATCCCGCTGATGGTCGCCGGCGGCGCGCTGATCGCCGGCTCGTTGATCGTCACTGGCTGTGCGTGGCTGTTCGTCGCGCCGGACGCCTCCATGGCCGTGGCCGCCGCCCGTCAGGGCGCGGGCCTTGCCACCCAGTATCCGATGACGATCTACAGCAGGCACCTGCTGGTCCTGCTGACCTTCGTCGTGCCGGTGGCGTTCGTGAACTGGCAGCCCGCGCTGTACGTCCTGGCCCGGCCCGATCCCCTCGGGCTGCCGACCGCCGCGCGTTTCCTGGCCCCGGTGGTGGCGGCGCTCGCCGTGGCCGGTGCGGCCTGGGCCTGGCGGGCCGGCATCCGCCACTACCGCAGCACCGGCAGTTAGAGCGCGTTTGAGATCGTCATTCCGGCTCACCGCGTCCAGCTGCCCCCTGGCCGCGGCTCACTGATTGAAAGCCTGATCTCAAACACGCTCTCCGGGGCGTGTCTGATGGATGTTCGATCGCGCGGATCGATGCCCTGGCCCGCCGATTACCCAGGCCTCAGGTCCCCGCGACGCTGTCGGAGTCCGGTGCCGAGTAGGCGCGGCCCTTCCAGGCCGCGCCCCGGCCCCGGTGGTGCGCCCGAGCCGAGTCCACGGTCATGATCATATAAAGGGCCGCGACCGCGGGGAGGGTCAGGACGACGGGCATGGGCTGGCGGTAGTACCGGATCATCGGGAGGTAGGTCACCGTCATCAGCACCCAGGCGCAGAGCCCGGCGGCACCGGCGACAGCCGCGGCAACGCCGCCGGCACCGGTGGCCAGCTCAGCCAGACCGGCCACGGCCGCCAGTGGTGGGACGAGGTAGGCCAGCACGAGCCCGGTGACCGTGGCCGCAAGCAGCATGGGGGAATGGCGCAGCTGGGTGTACGCGCTGCGGGCAACCATCTTCCACAGGTCCGCAAGCCGCGGGTAGGGCCGGACGCTGCGCACACCGCAGGGGCCGTGGTCAGCGAGCCCCAACCAGGTCCGGCCGCCGGCCCGCTTGACCGCTCTGGCCAGCGAGCAGTCGTCGATCACCGCGCCGGAGATGGCGGCCAGCCCACCGGCGCGTTCCAGCGCGGCCCGGCGCATGAGCACACACCCGCCAGCGGCGGCCGACGTCCTCGCGCCCGGCCGGTTGGCTCGACGGAACGGATAGAGCTGGGCGAAGAAATAGACAAACGCCGGGACGATGATCCTTTCCCAGCGGTTCTGGGTGCGTAGCACCGCCATCAGCGACGTGAGGTCAAGCCCGTACGTGGTGGCGTGGCCGACCAGCCGGAGGACCGAATCCGGCCCGTGAGCGATGTCCGCGTCGGTGAACAGCAGCCAGTTCACATCCGCTGGCACAGCGCGCAGCCCCTGTTCCAGCGCCCATACCTTGCCGACCCAGCCAGCCGGCCGCGGCTGGCTGGTGATGACCGTCAGCTCCACCCCGCCGGCGGCCTGCCGGCCAAGGTCACGGGCAACATCAGCGGTGCCGTCATCGCTGGCGTCGTCGACGAGCACGACCCGCAGCGGACCCGGGTAACGCTGGCCAAGCAGGGACGGCAGGCTGTGCGGAAGCATCTCGGCCTCGTCCCGGGCGGGCACGATCACGGTGACCGCGGGCCAGCCCCCCGGCGGCTCCGCTCCGCCTCGTGCCCGGGAATCGTGCGCGTCAAGGCGCGTGTCGGTGCACCAGAACATTCCATGGCCACCCAGCAGCACCAACCAAACCAAAAGAGAACAAAGCGCGCAAGCTGCCAACGTTATCACGTAAGCCAGCCTCGCAGATTGCGCCCGCTCCGCCGGTCAGCAGCGCCGGACTGAGACGACAATACCGCCGCTCCCCGCCCGGAAGAATCGGCATTCTCCCCACCATGTCACCGAATTCGGAAATTATCACTGCCGCCGGGAAATAGCGGGTTCCAGGCGAATCACGATGGACTTGGACGTGGGAGTGTTGCTGACTCTGGCGGTGCTGTCCAAGGGCACCAGCACATTCGTCTCCGGGAAATAGGCGGCGGCGCAGCCAGCCGCGGTCGGGTACGCCACCACCCGGAAGTCCGGCGCGCGCCGGGCCACTCCGTCCACCCACTCGCTGACCAGGTCGACCTGGTCACCGTCAGCAATGGCCAGCGCGGCGAGGTCGTCGGGGTTGACGAACACGACCCGGCGGCCGTGGCGGACGCCGCGGTACCGGTCGTCCAGCCCGTAGATCGTGGTGTTGAACTGGTCGTGCGAACGGACCGTCTGCAACAGCAGCCGGCCGGCTGGGACGCGCAGCACGTCCAGGGTGTTGACGGTGAACCGGGCCCGTCCGGTCACGGTCGGGAAGGTCCGGGAATCACGCGGCGGGTGCGGCAGGACGAACCCACCGGGCCGCGCGGCCTTCACCTCGAAGTCCGCACAGCCGGGAACGACCCGGCCGATATGCGCGCGGACGCGGCCGTAGTCAGCGGCGAGCCCCTCCCAGTCGACGGCGACACGCTCGCCCAGCGTCGCCCGAGCCAGCCCACAGATGATCGCCATTTCCGAACGCAGCGACGCCGAGGCCGGCGCGAGGTTCCCCCGGGAGGCGTGCACCGCGCTCATCGAGTCCTCAACCGTGACGAACTGCGGCCCACCGGCCTGCACGTCGATCTCGGTGCGGCCGAGGGCCGGCAGGATGAGCGCCCGCTGACCGGTGACGGCGTGCGAGCGGTTCAGCTTCGTCGACACCTGGACACTCAGGCGCAACCGCCGCATCGCGGCCTCGGTGACCGAGCTGTCCGGGGTGGCCGCGACGAAGTTCCCGCCGAGCGCGGTGAACACCTTCACCCGGCCGTCCCGCATCGCCCGCACCGTGTCGACCACGTCGAGGCCGGGCGCGCGCGGGGGGCCGAAACCGAACTCCGCGGCCAGCCGGTCGAGAAAGACCGGCGGTGGCTTCTCCCAGATGCCCATGGTCCGGTCGCCCTGGACGTTGCTGTGCCCGCGCACCGGGCACACCCCAGCGCCGGGACGGCCGATGTTGCCACGCAGCAGCAGGAAGTTGACGATCTCCCGGATCGTGGGGACGGAGTCGCGGTGCTGGGTGAGCCCCATCGCCCAGCAGACAATGATCTTCTCCGAGTCCAGCACCAGCCGCACGACCTGGTCGATCTCGGCGTCGGCGAGGCCCGTGGCGGCCCGCACGTCGGCCGCGGACAGCTTGCGCAGCCACGCGGCCATCTCGGTGAAACCGTCGGTGTGGGCGTCGATGAACGCCCGGTCGAGCACCCGGCCTGGTCGCGCCTCCTCCGCGGCCAGCAACCGAGCGTTGATCGCTTGGAACAGGGCCAGGTCACCACCGATCCGGATCCGCAGAAACCGATCGGCCAGCACGATCCCGGCGCCGAGGGCACCACTGGGGCGCTGCGGGTTGCGGAAGCGCAGCAGACCCGCCTCGGGCAGCGGGTTGACCGCGACGATGCGTGTGCCCGCGCGTTTCGCCGCCTCCAGCGCGGTGAGCATCCGCGGATGGTTCGTGCCCGGGTTCTGCCCCACAACAAAAATCAGATCGGCTTTGGCGAAATCGTCGAGGCTCACGCTGCCCTTGCCCACGCCGATCGTCTCGGTCAGCGCCGCTCCGGACGACTCGTGGCACATGTTCGAGCAGTCCGGCAGGTTGTTCGTGCCAAACGCCCGGACGAAAAGCTGGTAGGTGAAGGCGGCCTCGTTACTGGTCCGCCCGGATGTGTAGAAGGCGGCTTCATCGGGGCTGTCGAGCGCCCGCAGCTCGTCGGCGACGATCGCGAACGCGTCATCCCAGCTCACCGGAAGGTAGTGGGCATCCCCGGCCGCCTTGTACATCGGCTCGGTGAGGCGGCCCTGCTGACCCAGCCAGTAGCCGCTGCGGGCGGCGAGCTCATCGACGGAGTGCTCGGCGAAGAAGGCGGGGGTGATCCGCCGCAGGGTCGCCTCCTCGGCGACGGCCTTGGCACCGTTCTCGCAGAACTCGGCCGTGTGCCGGTGGCCGGGGGCGGCCTCCGGCCAGGCGCATCCGGGGCAGTCGAAACCGTTGACCTGGTTCAGCGCGAGCAGCGAGCGGGCTCCACGGCGGACCCCCAACTGGTCACGGACATGCGCCATCGCATGCAGCACGCCGGGTATGCCGGCGGCCGACGGCGCGGGAGCGCCGACGATGATCCCGTCCTCGCCGGGGTCCTCTCGTGGGGCGTCACGTACCATCGTCGGAGTCCTCTCCCGCTGAACCGCGGCTCATCGCGTACCGCTGTTGGTCGCGCCGTTGGTGGTCGAGGCGGCGCCGCTCGTCGAGGCGGCGCTGTCAGCCAGCGGGCCGGCGATGCGATGCGCGCCGGTGTAGACGTTCATCGAGTCACCGCGGACGAACCCGACCAGCGTCATCCCGCTCTCCTCGGCCAGCTCAGCCGCGAGCGACGACGGCGCGGACACCGCGACGAGCGCGGGTATCCCAGCCAGCAGCGCCTTCTGGGCAAGCTCGAACGACGCGCGGCCGCTGACCACCAGAACCCGCTCGCGCAACGGCAGCTGACCGTCACGTACCGCCCAGCCGATGGCCTTGTCGACCGCGTTGTGCCGGCCCACGTCCTCCCGGACCACCAACAGGTTCCCGTCGGCGTCGGCGATCGCGGCCGCGTGCAGCCCACCGGTGACGGCAAAGACCTTCTGCTCGGCGCGCAGCCGGTCGGGCAGCACGAGCAGCACGTCCGGACGCAGTACCAGCGGGTCATCGGCCACCGTGTACCGGCTGCGCATCCGGACCCCGTCGATGCTGGTCCTCCCACACAGCCCGCAGGAGCTGCTGGTGTAGAAGGCGCGTTCGATACTGACGTCCGGCAACGCGACAGCCGGGGCCAGAGTGATATCGAGCACGTTGTAGGTCTGGCCGCCACCAGCCTGGCTCTCCGGGACCTGCCTCTCGGGGGCCTGGTGAGCGCCGGAGGGGTCGCCGCCGATGACATCACTACGTGCACCAACACAGTAACGCATCGCTGTGACATCCGCCCCGCCGCCGATGATCCCCTCGCCGACGAGAAAACCGAGGGCCAGGTCGACGTCGTGTCCGGGCGTGCGCATGGTGACGGCCAACGGCCTACCGCCCACCCGCAGCTCCAGCGGCTCCTCACCGGCCAGGCTGTCGGCCCGCGTCCCTCGCTCACCGTCAGCTGAGATCCGCACGACCCGTCTGCGTGCCGTCACCCGTCCCACACCGACCACACTGCCCCACGCGTCCCGCTGTGGCCAGTAGCCGGACCCCGCGCGCACCCTTCTACCGGGAGCGGGCCAGGACCACTCGTCGGCTCGGGGTGTCGGCGCCGCCCGGTAGGGTGATCGGCCATGCCAGCGCAACCGTTGCGGGAACTCGTCGAGCCAGGCTGGGCACGGGCCCTGGAGCCGGTGGCCGAGCGGATCACAGCCATGGGGGACTTCCTGCGCGCGGAGATCGCGGCGGGACGCACCTACCTTCCCGCCGGCCCAAACGTCCTACGGGCCTTCCAACAGCCCTTCGACGAGGTGCGGGTACTGATCGTCGGGCAGGATCCCTACCCGGCCCCGGGGATGGCCATCGGGTACAGCTTCGCGGTCGCGCCCGACGTGCGCAGGCTCCCCGGCAGCCTGGAGAACATCTTCCAGGAGCTGTGCGCGGACGTCGACGTGCCCAGGCCCACGAACGGCGACCTGACGCCATGGACGCGGCAGGGCGTACTACTGCTGAACAGAGCCCTGACAACGGCGCCCCGGCAGCCCGGCTCGCACCGGGGCAAGGGCTGGGAGGAGGTCACCGAGCAGGCGATCCGGGCACTGGCCGGCCGAGGCAAGCCCCTCGTCGCGATCCTGTGGGGCGCGGACGCGCGTAGCCTGAAACCCTTCCTCGACGGCGTCCCCACGATCGAGTCCGCCCACCCCTCACCTCGCTCCGCCGACCGCGGCTTCTTCGGATCCCGGCCGTTCAGCCGGGCCAACGACCTCCTGCTCCGCCAGGGAGCTCAGCCCGTCGACTGGCGCCTCCCATAACCGGATGGCCTTCCACGGGCACGCCCTGGCCCCCGCACCCCGGGTGGACATCGCGGCTCACGGGAAGCCGTGCACAGCACGGCGAATGTTCCTGTCCGGGGCGACTGAACCGTCTACCGATCGGTAGACTAGATGGTATGGCCATGACAACAATCAAGGTTGATACGGCCGTCCGGGACCGGCTGGCCTCCCTCGCCAGCGACCGCGGGACCACGATGGGCCGCATGCTCGCCGAGGTCGCGGACCGGCTCGAACGTGAGGCCTTCTTCGCGCGTGCCCGCGTGCAGCTCGACGAGCTCCGCGCCGCCGACCCGGCGGAGTGGGAGCGCGACCGGGCCGAGTCGGGCGCCTGGCAACGCGGCACCGACTCCGACGCGCTCGCGCTGCACGACGCACCCGGATGGTGGGAGTGACGGCGGTCCGCACCGGAGAGATCTGGCTCGCCACTCTCGACCCCGTGGTCGGCCATGAACAGGGCGGACGGCGCCCGGTCGTGGTCGTCTCGGCCGACGGGTTGCACAGCCTCCCCATCGGCATGGCCATCGTCGTCCCGCTCACCGGGACCGACCGCCATCTGGTGACCCAGCCCCGCCTCGCCGGGCCGGCGACCGGGCTGAGCAGGCCGAGCTTCGCGCGCCCGGAGGACACCCGGGCCATCGACACCTCCAGGCTGGTGCGGCGGCTCGGGACCACGAGCGCCGAGGACCTCGCGGCCGTTCGCAAGGTCCTGCGCTACTTCCTCGATCTTTGAGACGTTCCCGGGGCGTTGGCGAGTGCGAGCTGTTCCGGGTTCGGCCTCGCCGCCCGCGTCCGCGTCGGGGAGAACCGCGACGCCGAGGCCGCTTCCGTCCTGGTTGCTCAGGTGCGCGGCTGGCGAACGCCTGTTTGATCTGCGCGCGGGCGGCACGGAGTACCGTGGAGATAGTTGAAGGCTCAACAGCACCGCACCGGCCAGCGCCGAGGGACACCAGGAGAAGATCATGGGTATCCACCGTCTCAACCACGTCGTCCTCTATGTCCGGGACGTCGCGCGCACGGCTGCCTTCTACACCGATGTCCTCGATTTCGAGAGCCTGCTAGTGCTGCCCGGGAAGGCCGCGTTCCTGCGGGCGCCGGACTCCACCAACGACCACGACATCGGCGTGTTCCAGATCGGCGCGGCCGCCGGCGCGTCGCAGGCGGGGCGTTCGACCGTGGGCATGTACCACATCGCGTGGGAGATCGGCACCCTCGCCGAGCTCGAGGCGACCGCGCACCGGCTCGCCGAGGCCGGTGCGCTGGTCGGCGCGTCCGACCACGGCACGACCAAGAGCCTGTACGCACACGATCCGGACGGTCTGGAGTTCGAGGTCGTCTGGCTGGTCCCCGCGCACCTGCTCGACGGGGCAGCGGTCACGGCCAAGACCAGCATCCGGCCGCTTGACCTCGCCACGGAGAAGGCACGCTACGGTGCGGACACGCGTGGCGGTCTGGGCGTCTCCATCCCCATCGGAGTCACCGTCTGAGCCGGAGCCGGCAGCTGCGGATCCGGTGACCGCGAGCCATGAAGCTGCCGGGGAACCGACGGCTCGCCGCCTCGCGTCTGT
>NZ_CAKJTP010000037.1:22782-37905 GCF_917627335.1 Protofrankia sp. CiT1
GGGTCTGACCGGGTGCCAGCAGGTGACGGCTCACCCATTCAACGGCCTCCCGGACAAACACCGTGCGGTTGCCAAGACCCATGATCTCGTGTCCCTCGCCCTCGAAGAGCAGGAACCGGCAGTCCACCCCCCGCGCCGTCGCCGCGGCGACGGTCTGCTCGGCTTCGATCACCGGGACGTTGGTGTCGTTAGCGCCGTGCACGACCAGCAGCGGCGCGGCCAGGCGATCCATCCGGCGCAGCGGGGAAAGCTCCCACAGCAGCACGGCATCACGCACGGGGTCGCCGTACTTGGTCACCGCGGGGCCGGCGATCCACGGTTCGGTGTGCGCGAAGAACGTGGCGAAATCCACCATCCCGCAGATGTCGACCCCCACGCGGAACAGCTCCGGGTAGGTGACCAGCGCGGCGAGCGTCAGGTATCCCCCGTAGGAACGGCCCGCGACGCCGACCCGCCCACTGTCGGCAATACCCGCCTCGACCAGATATTTCACGCAGGAAGCGACGTCGGCGATCCCGTCGAAGCGACGGCCGTGGTCGTCGGCGCCCGCGAAGGAACGGCCGTAGCCCGCCGACCCGCGCACATTCGGGGCGAACACGGCGATCCCGCGGGTGACCAGTGCCTGGAACAGCGGGGTGAAGGTGGGACGTTCCTGCGCCTCGGGCCCACCGTGGAAGAACAGCAGGGTGGGATAGGGGCCGAGCTCGCCCTGCGGGCGGTACAGCCAGCCGGACAGCTCCAGCCCGTCGTGCGCGCGCAACCGGTGCGGTACCGGGCGGACCAGCCTGGTCCGGGAACGGGCCGGGGGAGGCAGCACCGCCTCGGCAGCCGCCCCGGCGGTGGGGTCCGCGTTGCCGTCCAGATCGGCGACGGAGGCGAGCGCGGGCGCGGGGAAGGCGGTGGGGGCGTCAGAGACCATACATCGGTAACCGGTCGCGTCCGCCCCGAAATCGTAGGTCCACAACTCGCCAGGGACGGTCGAACCGACCAGGGCCAGCAGCAGACCACGGCCCCCGTCACGGACGAGCAGGCTGCCCGCGACGTCCCTCGGCAGAGGCGGGAGGCCCAGCCGGCTGCCCGAGCCCAGATCGACCAGGTCCAGGACGGTCCGCCCGTCCACGTTCCACGCCAGCACCGCGACCGGCCGTCCCCTGCACACGCCGGGCGCGGCGGCGTTGGGCACACCATCGGGAAGCAGCGCGAACCGTTCCAGGTCGGCGTCATCGCGGGCTGCCACGACCTCGGTGGCCCGTTGGGTCCCGTCGTCCGCGAGGGTTACCGCCAGCAGCGCGGCACGTTCGCGACCGGCATCGGAGAGCAGGTAGACGAGCTTCCCGGCGCCCGCGGCCACGCCCGCCGGGCCGAACCGGCCGAGCCCGACCGTGCCGGCTCCGTCCAACAGCGGGTGGCAGCGCCCGGTGACGCAGTCGACGAGGATGAGCCGGCGGACCCCTCGCGGGCCGTCCCGGAGCAGCAGCCGGTACCCGGTCGCGGTGTCGCCGTCGATGTCGCAGATGGCGAGCGCCTGGCCCGCGGCCAGGTGCTCGCGCCGCCCCGTTACGGGGTCGACAAGCAGGGCGTGGGTCATGCCCGACCGGACGGACTCGCAGATCGCGAGCGCGGTGCCGTCCGGTGTCCACCGGCCGAGCCCGGCGGCGCTCGCCGTACCGGCCTCCGAGCCGGTGGACGCATGGGGGCTTACGGCGGGATGCCAGCCGCCAGCGAGGCGACGCAGCCCACTGCCATCGGGACGGACGACCCGGACCTCGGTGTGCTCGCCGCCGCCGGGCGCCACCACGACAGCGATCCACCCGCCATCCGGCGACCAGAGCACCGACCGGACATGTCCGGCGCCGGTGTCCAGCGGCTGCTGCCTGCCGGTCGCGTCGCGCAACCATAGCCGCGGGGTGCCGTCCCGGTCGCTGACATAGGCGATCATGCCCGCGGGCCCCAGGCTCGGCGACGAACAGCTCGCCGCCGCCACCCAGTCATCCACAAGATCACCGGGGCCGGGACTGGCGCTGGCGCCGGTGCCGGCTACGTCGAACGGCCGTGGCTCGGCCGGGAACCAGTCCGTCATCATGCCACCCCCTGGGTCTGCAGCCACATCTCCAACAGCGCGGCCTGCCAGAGCGCGTTCGCGCCGAGAGTGGTCCGGTTGTCGTTCGGCGCGGCCAGCATGGCCTCGACCCACTCGGCGCGGAACAGGCCGCGGGCCTTGGCGACCGGGTCACTGAGCGATTCCCGGACCAGGTCCAGATAGGAACCGGACAGGTGCCGGATCGCCGGGACCGGGAAGTAGCCCTTGGGCCGGTCGATGACCTCAACCGGCATGATCGGCCGGCCGACCGCCTTGAGCACTCCCTTGCCGCCCGCGGCGAGTTTCAGCTTGGGCGGGCAGGCCGCCGCGAGCTCGACGAGCTCATGGTCGAGGAACGGGGTACGCGCCTCCAGACCGGCGGCCATGGTCATGTTGTCGACCCGCTTGACCGGATCTTCCACCAGCATGACCGTCGAGTCGATGCGCAGTGCCGCGTCCACAGCGGTCGACGCGCCGGGCTCGGCGAAGTGGGTGGCGACAAATGCCCGGCTGACATCGGTGTCAAGGAGGTAGTCCGGCTCGACCATGGCCTCGAGCGCGCCGTGCGGCCGGTCCGCGAACACCCGCAGATAGTCCTCGACCGCCTCGCCGCGTTCGACGCCAGCCAGCGGCGGGTACCAGGAGTAGCCGGCAAACACCTCGTCCGCGCCCTGCCCGGACTGGACGACCTTCAGATGGCGGGAGACCTCCTGCGACAGCAGCTGGAAGGCGACGCAGTCATGGCTGACCATCGGCTCGCTCATCGCCTCGACCGTCGACTCGATCGCGGGCAGCAGCCGGTTACCAGCGACCCGGATCTGGTGATGATCGGTACCGAAGTGGCTCGCGATGACGTCGGAGTAGCTGAACTCGTCCCCGGACTCGCCGCCGGCCGCCTCGAATCCGACGCTGAACGTCGCGAGGTTCTCCTGCCCGGCCTCCGCGAGCAGCGCCACGATCAGACTGGAGTCAAGCCCCCCGGACAGCAGCACCCCGACCCCGACGTCGGCGACCATGCGCCGGCGCACCGCGGTGCGCAGCCGCTCACCGATCGCGTCCCGCCAGTCCGCCGCCGACCAGCCCTCGTACGCCGGGTCACGGGCGAAACTCGGATGCCAGTACAGCTCGTCGACGCTCGAGCCGTCCGCATCGATGATCCTCACGGTGGCCGCCGGCAGCTTGCGCACGGCGGCGAGGATCGTGCGCGGCGCCGGCACGACCGAGTGGAAGGACAGGTAGTGGTGCAACGCGACCAGATCGATATCGCCGCTGATCCCGCCGCTCGCGAGCAGCGCGGGCAACGTCGAGGCGAAGCGGACGCGGGTGGTGTCCGCCGTCACGTAGAGCGGCTTGATCCCCAGCCGGTCACGGCCGAGGACGAGCCGCCCGGTGTCGCGCTCGTGGATGGCAAAGGCGAACATCCCGACGAAGTGGTCCACGCACCGGACACCCCAATGATGATAGGCCTTACCGATCACCTCGGTGTCGGAGGCCGAGAAGAAACGATAGCCCTGGGCGGCAAGCTCGCCGCGAAGTTCGCGGTAGTTGTAGATACAGCCGTTGAAGACGGTCGCGAGACCGAGCTCGCTGTCGATCATCGGTTGCGAACCGCGCTCCGACAGATCAATGATCTTCAGGCGGCGATGGCCGAACGCGACCGGCCCGGACGCCCACACGCCGCTGGCGTCCGGGCCGCGCGGCCGCATCCGGTCAGCCATCCTCGCCACCGCGTCCACATCGGCCGCGGCACCGTCGAACCGCAGTTCCCCGCTCAGACCGCACATGCTCGCTCCTGTCGGTCGTTTCATCGGTTTCGCGGTGGGCCAACGGTGGCGCGATCATCCGCCTGCCGTGCCACCGGCGGCCCAGGCCCCAGGCCCCAGATCCCAGGCCGCTCGACGGCGTGGCTACCACCATCGGCGCCCGGCGTTTCCAGAAGATGACGTCACCATTACGAACAGTAATAACCTGCCGCGGGCCTTAGCTCCGGCGGCGGCCACGTAGCGCGCCCAGCACCAGGGACGCCCTAATGCGGCAGCCAGGTGTCCTTGGAGCCGCCGCCGCGGGACGAGTTGACGATCAGGCTGCCAACCGGAGCGACCCTGGTCAGCGCGGCCGGCACGACCACCGCTTCCGCTCCGAGGTAGACAAAAGCCCGCAGGTCGACCGAGCATGGCTGGAGACGGCCATCATGCCAGGTCGGATGGGTCGACAGCCGCACCAGCTCCTGGCCGATCCAGCGGCGCGGATCAGCGATGATCCGCTGGCGGGCGGCCGCGAGCTCAGCGGTGTCCGCCCGCGGACCGATCAGCACGCCGTCCCCGCCGTAGCCCTCAGCCGGCTTGATCACCAACTCGTCGAGATGATCGAGCACGTACGCACACTGCTCGGGATCACCGCAGACGTAGGTCGTGACGTCGTCGAGTACGGGCTGCTCACCCAGGTAGTATTTGATCAGGCGCGGTACGTAGGCGTAGAGCACCTTGTCATCGGCAACTCCGTTACCCGGCGCGTTCGCGAGGCTGAGCGTCCCCGCGCGCACCGCCGCGATCAGCGCTGGGCCGAGCGGCAGGCCATCGGCGGCCACGGCCGTGGCGAGTTCGTCCTCGTCGAAGCGCCGGTACAGCACGTCGACGCGGCGTCGGCGGCCCCGGTCGAGGCGGTGGACCACCGTGCCCGAGGCGCCGTCCTCGACGGTGAGGTCGGCCGGTTCGACAAGCGCGACCCCCATCTCCTCCGCCAACAGGGCGTGCTCGAAGTGGGCCGAGTTGTCCGACCCGTCGGTGAGCACCGCGATCGCCGGCTCCCCCGCCGCCCGGATGGGGGCCGCCGCGACAAGCGCCTCGTGCAGCAGCGCGGGCACACCGTCGAGCCCGGCAATCCCGCCTGGCGGGATCAGATCGGGCAGTATGGAACCGGTCAGCCGCCGGCCTTCGATGGCGTAGGCGACGCCGGAGGGCACCCGCAGGTTGTCCTCCAGGACGAACCAGTTCCCGTTGGCATCACGGACCAGGTCGATGCCGGTGACGGTGGCCCGGATAGCGTTCGCGGGCACGGCGAAGCCAGCGGCCCGCATACCGGGCGCGTTGTGTACCGCCCAGGCCGGGAGCACACCGTCGCCTACCGCGGCCTGCTCGCCATAGGCATCGTGCAGGAAGGCCTCAAGCGCCCTGACACGCTGCGCCAGGCCGGCCCGCAGCCGCGACCAGTCCGCTTCGTCGACGATGCGTGGCACCAGGTCGAAAGGGAATGGTCGCGCCGCGTCATCTCCGGCCACCCGGAACACCACCCCGCGCAGGACCTGCTCGACGCCACGGGCCTCAACAAGCTCGGCCAGCATCGCCGGCCCGAGGCGCTCCAGGGTCCGCATCACGGCCCGGTACGGAGCGCGGACCGCGCCGCCGGTGTCGACCACCTCGTCGTAACCGTCGGGGTGGTACCCGCTGAGCAGGCTGGCCTGACCCGCGGTGCCGGGCTGTACCGCCGTACCGGGGGCACGGCCCGGCACCTGCCCCGGCACCGCGAGCGGCGCGTCGCGCGTCTCAGCCAGGACAAGATCTACAACGTCGCTGAGCCGCCCGCGCCGGGCGAAGGCCCGCCGCTGCCGGGCCGCGGCACTGCCACGCCCGATCACCTGCTGGGCGAGATCGGTCACCAGCTCCCAGTCACCGGCATGCTCAAGCTCGTTCCGCACCTCATGGATGAGCCGCCACAAAAGATCATATGCCGGTACCGGAGCCGCCCCGGCCACATCGACCAGGTCGCCCTCGATCCCGGATCGCGCCGCCCGCCAGGTGGCCGCCCGCAGCAGCTCGGTACGCGGCGGCGGTGCCGGCACACCGATCCCGATCGCCAGGATCGCCCGGCGGACGAGCGCGCGGAACAGGCCCGCGATGAGAATGACGTTGTCGACGTCCGGGCATGCGTCGCAGATGCGCAGTTCGACCGTGGGCAGGTGGGCGGATGGGCGGACGTCGAAGTAGACCATGCCCGAATCGCTGATCACCCCCGATTTGATCAAATCGGCGACCAGCTGATCGTATTCGGCCGCGGTGCTGAACGAACCGGCGACGCCAGCGGTCGGCCACCGCTGCCAGACCAGGGTGCGTACGCTCGCATACCCGCTGTCAACGCCCTTCCAGTAGGGGGAGCTTGCCGACAGCGCCAGCAGCATCGGCAGCCACGGCGCGATCCAGGCGACCACCGCCATGGCGAGATCACGGTCCGCGACGTCCACATGCACCTGAGCGCCACAGATCAGCTGTTCCCTGGCCAGCAGCTGATAATCGGCGAGCATCTGTTCATAACGCGGGTCGCGACTGATCTCCAGCACGCCCGGATCGACCAGCGGGACAGTTCCCGCGGCCGCGGGACCGAGGCCGAGCGGCTCGGCGACCGAGGCGAGCTCACGCCGCAGGTCCAGCAGGTCGGCCCGCAGGTCAGCAAGATCGGTACAGGGACGGCTGTTGGTTTCGACCACGGACTTCAACAGCTCCGCGGCAAAGCGATCGGCCGGAAGGCGGTCAAGGATCGCGCTGGCCCGCGGTACGAGCTGGCGGGACGCGAGATCGAGGATGTGAAACTCCTCCTCGACGCCGACAGCCGCAATTCGGTCGTCGCTCATGGCTGACGACGCTACGGCCATTTGGCTACAGAAGCACGCCATAAGAGCGCCCGGCCGTTGAGAACGGGCACGTTTTCCGGCATTGCCGCGGACATGCCAGCGGGCGCGCCGAGCGCCGGGGTGGCCTGGCGAGGCCGCGGACGGCCGCCCGGCCAGCCCGAGGCGCGCTGACATCGCGGTAACTATCGGCACTTATCGATAATAATCAGCCACCAAACTCCGCCACTTCGCGGTCATCCTGCCACCCCTCGTGCACTTCAGTGACTTGTAATGTCACAATGCAACCTCGCCAGCACTTCTGGTGACATCGCCAACGCCAAGAGTACGATCTTCAAACGAAGGGTGCTGACGTGCGACCACGGGAATATGCCCCGTCCGCCCACAGCTGGATGTGTCTGGAGGGCCGATCATCATGGCGTTACTGAACGCGACCGACATCGCAACGGCCGGACCGGTCGCCATCTCCGCGTCCGCGAAGCCGGCGGACGCCGCCGGCCCGGGCGCGGCGATGATCAGCGAGAGCCGCATCGGCAGACAGGTACGCGTGCCCAAGACCGCCGAGCTGGTCGCCGCGCATCTGCGGCGCCAGATAGTGCGCAACGAGCTGGTCGAGGGCGATGCGCTTCCCCCGGAAGCCGTGCTGATGGAACAGTTCGGCGTCTCCCGTCCCACGCTGCGCGAGGCGTTCCGGGTCTTGGAGTCCGAAGCGCTGATCAGCGTACGGCGCGGGGCGCATGGCGGGGCCCGCGTCCACACGCCCAATGGCGACGTGGCCGCCCGCTACGCGGCGCTGGTCCTGGAGCACCGCGGCACGACCCTCGCCGACATCCACCAGGCCAGAGCCCTCATTGAGCCACCCTGTGCCCGCCAGGTCGCCGAACACCACACCGATGACGATCTTGTAGCGCTGCGGGCGGCCCTCGCCTCGGTCGAGGCCGCCGGCAACAGCCCCGGTCAGCTACAGGCCGCGAGCGCTGACTTCCGCCGCCTGCTGGTGGAGCTCGCCGGCAACCAGACCTTGATCGTCCTCGCCGGCATGCTGCGCCATATCGTCAACCTGGTGGATGGCAGCGGCCTGATCCCCGGCAGCGGACCGGCGGAGCCAGCCACCGACGGCGAGCATCACCACCCGCACCACCAGCTGGTGACGCTGATAGAAGCGGGCGAAGCGAGCGCGGCCGAGGACCTGTGGCGTCGCCATCTGCTGGCGGCGGACCCCTTCGCCGGGCACGACCAGGCCACAGTCATCGACCTGTTGGGAGGGGTCCCGGCGCCGGGTAGGTAATGTCGATCAGGTGACCCGCGCCGAGACCGACTCGCTGGCCGAGGTCCTCAACCTCGACCGCATTGAAACCAACATCTTCCGCGGCTGGTCCTGGCACACCGCACCGACCAGGGTGTTCGGCGGCCATGTCGCGGCACAGGCACTGATCGCCGCTGGTCAGACCGTTGCCGCTGATCGCCCGGTGCATTCGCTGCACGCCTACTTCCTGCTACCGGGTGATCCCGCGGCGCCGATCATCTATGAGGTCGACCCGATTCGTGACGGGCGTTCCTTCACGACCCGGCGTGTGGTCGCCATCCAGCACGGCAAGGCCATCTTCAACATGTCCGCGTCGTTCCACCACACGGCGGAGGGTCTCGAACACCAGGCGGCGATGCCGGTGATGCCGCCGCTGCCGCCGCCCGGTGGCCCAGCCGCACCATCCGACGATGTGTTCTCCGACGGCCGGGGGGTCGAGCCGTTCTTCCGGCGCTACCTGGACGTCCTGCCCATCGCGAGCAGCGCGCCGGACGGCTCCGTCCAGCCGCCGGTCGTCTCCCATCTCGGGGATCCGCATGCGCCCCACCAGCGGCGATGGTTCCGCGCCCGCGGGCCGCTGCCCGACGACCCGCTCTACCACGCATGCGCGGTCACGTACGCCTCCGACCTCCATCTGATCACGACGACTGTGCTCCCGCACCGGACACCGGAAGGGCCGCGGATCTCGCTGGCGAGCCTGGACCACGCGATGTGGTTCCACCGCCCGTTCCGCGCGGACGAATGGCTGCTCTACATTCAGGACAGCCCGTCGGCGTACGGGGAACGCGGCTTCACCCGCGGGGAGATATACACCGCCGACGGCCGGCTTGTCGTTTCCGTCGCGCAGGAGGGACTGATGCGGCAGCGGCCCTGACGCGCCCTTCTTTTCCATCGTGTTCTCTGCGCATGCGCGTTTCCAGCGTTTCGCGTTTCTTCGTTCTCCGCGCTGCCGGCCGGCAGGACGGGCCGGCTCCCGACCAAAGGCTGGGCCGTTCAGTCGTCGGCGGCGCGGGCAGGGACCGGCTGCCGGACGGACCACGCGGCCGGCAGGGACAGCACCATCGTGAGCCCGCCGCCGGGGGTGTCGTCGGTACTCAGCGAACCTCCCATGGCCTCGGCCAGACCGCGGGACAATGCCAGGCCCAAGCCGACACCGGTGGTGTTGTCCCGGTCGCCGAGACGCTGGAAAGGCTGGAAGACCCGGTCGCGGTTCTCCGCCGGGATGCCTGGCCCGCGGTCGATAACGCGGATCTCGACCCGATCGTCGAGAGCACTCGCGGTGATGACTGGACGGGTCCCCGTGGGGGAGTACC
The DNA here is from genome assembly GCF_917627335.1 of Protofrankia sp. CiT1. Taxonomy (NCBI): domain Bacteria; kingdom Bacillati; phylum Actinomycetota; class Actinomycetes; order Frankiales; family Frankiaceae; genus Protofrankia; species Protofrankia sp. CiT1. Next base: position 32,103 of record NZ_CAKJTP010000037.1, read on the forward strand.
GGAGCGCGTTCGAGACGAGGTTGACCAGCACACGCTCGACGAGGGCGGGGTCCGCGTGGATGTCGGGCAGCTCCTCGGGCATCTGGATCTCCACGTTCCGGGCGGGCGGGCCGAGTTCGTCGAGAGCGTGCGGGATGACGCCGTCGACACCGACCGGCCGGGGGAAGACACTGAGCGCGCCGGCCTGCAACCGGCTCATGTCGAGCAGGTTGTCGACGAGCCGGGTGAGCTTGTCCATGGACTCGTCGGCGGTCGCGAGCAGTTCCGCCTGTTCGTCCCGGGTCCAGGCGACGTCCCCGCCGCGCAGCCCGGTGATGGCGGCCTTGGCCGAGGCCAGCGGTGTGCGCAGATCATGGCTGACCGCGGCGAGCAGCGCCGTGCGTATCCGGTCGGTTTCGGCCAGAGGGCCGGCCTCGGCCGCGGCTTCGGTGAGGCGGCGCTGTTCGAGCGCGAGCGCGGCCTGGGCCGCGAATGCGGCGAGTATCCGGCGGTCCGCGGCGGGCAGCGGACGTCCACGCAGCACCAGCGCGAGGTTGTCCCCAATGGGGACGTCCACGTCACCGTCCTCGGGCCGGGTGCACGGGTCGGTCCCGATGCTGTGCACGACCCGCCATCCGCGCACGCTCCCGCCGTCACGGCCCGCGCCGGAGCGCTGCTCGGATCGTTCCAGCAGGGTGGCGGCCATCATGCCGAACGTCTCGCGCGCCCGCGAGAGCAGGGCCGGCAGCGCGTCCTCGCCGCGCAGGACGCTGCCGGCGAGCACGGACAGCGTCGCGGCCTCGGCTGAGGCCCGCGCCGCCTGGGCGTACCGGCGCGCGGCAAGATCGACAACCCGGCTGACCATGATTCCCACAAGGATGAAGGCGACGAGCGCAAAGGCATTGTTGCGTTCCGCGATCGTCCAGTGGCGCAGCGGCGGGGTGAAGTAGTAGTTCAGCATCAGCGAGCTCGCGACCGCGGCGAGCAGCGCCGGCCAGAACCCACCGACCAGCGCGACGACCACCACGGCGAGCAGATAGGTGAGAGCGTCGGTGGTGAGGTTGAGCGAACCACGGGAGTTCGCCAGTACGACGGTGAGCAGCGGGAGCAGGCCGGCCACCAGCGCGGCCGCGATCAACCGGCGGCGCGGCGTCAGGCCGTGCGCGAACCGCGGCAACCGCCAGCCTCGACCGATCTCCTCGTGGGTGACCATGTGGACGTCGATCGATCCGGACAGCTTGGTCGTGGTGACGCCGATGCCCGGACTGAACATCTGCGCGAGCCAGCCACGCCGGCTGGCGCCGAGCACCAGCTGCGTCGCGTTCTCCGCGCGGGCGAAGTCGAGCAGCGCGGTCGGGACGTTCTCGCCGATGACGTGGTGATAACTGCCGCCAAGGCTTTCCACCAGCGCCCGCTGTCGCGCGAGGGCCTGTGGGTTCGCGCCGGTGAGACCGTCGGACCGGGCGACGTGCACGGCAAGCAGGTCGGAGCCCTTGCTGCGGTCAGCGATCCGGACGGCCCGGCGGATCAGGGTGTCCCCCTCGGGGCCACCGGTGAGCGCGACCACCACCCGTTCACGGGTTTCCCAGGTACCGGCGATGCCGTGCTCCGCGCGGTACCGGTCGAGCTGCTCGTCCACCTTGTCGGCTACCCACAGCAGTGCAATCTCACGTAACGCGGTCAGGTTGCCGATCCGGAAATAGTTCGACAGCGCCGCGTCGACCTTCTCCGGAGCGTAGATGTTGCCGTGCGCCATCCGCCGGCGAAGCGCCTCCGGAGCCATGTCGACCACCTCGACCTGGTCGGCCTCACGGACGACGTCATCGGGCACGGTCTCCCGCTGCGGCACCCCCGTGATCCTCTCGACCACGTCGTTGAGTGACTCCAGGTGCTGGACGTTGACATTGGAGATGACGTCGACACCGGCGTCAAGGAGCTCGCGGACGTCCTGCCAGCGCTTGGTGTTGCGGCTGCCAGGGACGTTCGTGTGGGCGAGCTCGTCGACGACGGCGACCGCGGGCTTGCGGGCGAGCACCGCGCCGAGGTCCATCTCGGTGAACACCGCGCCCCGATAGGAGATCTCCTTTCGCGGGACGACCTCCAGGCCTTCCAGCAGCGCGGCCGTCTTCGGCCGGCCGTGGGTCTCCACGAAGCCGACGACCACGTCGGTGCCCCGGTCGTGACGCCGGTGGGCCTCATCCAGCGCGGCGTAGGTCTTACCCACGCCAGGTGCCGCGCCGAGGTAGACACGCAACGTTCCCCGAGTCACGGCACCCATCCTGCGCCATCCGCGCGTCCGCCGCGAGGCACACCGAACGCATACCGAAAGCAAACATTCGTTTACGACGAACAACAACAAAATCACAAAACAAGACATAAGGAACGGTCCACGAACACTCGTCACCCTCCGGAAGAGCAACCAGCGAACAGGGCAATGCGATGGAAGAGGCTAGTGATCTGCGCTATAGCGGGACTCAGACGACGAACGGACGATTACCGTAGCGGGCATGCCGCAAGCAGGACTTGCCTGGCAGACACTGCACGATGCCGGCGCGCTCGCACTGGTCGACACCGCGTCCCACCGGGCCGCCGCGGTTGCTCGACCATGTACGCCCGAGCTGGACATCGCGGATATCGTGGAGGCTGAACGCCTAGTCCAGGCCTGGGCGGACGCATCCACACGGCGTGCGGCGGAAGAAGCGCTGGCCGGCCGGCTCGCCGCCGACTCCACCCGGCTGCTGCGCTCGCTGAGCTGGCTGTTGGCGATGTGGGCGGTAACGCTGCACCTACGGACCGGTGAACAGCCACACACGGTCATCCGGTCGTTGACCTACCGCGGAGTGTGGCGCAGTGCCGAGGCACCTCATTGCGAAGGCGTCTGGGAATCACTGAGCCAGCGGGTCCGCGTCGGCGCGCTGGCCGCGCTGACCGGAGACAGCGACGCCGCGCACGCGTTCCGGCTGGCGATCTGCCAGCCTCCCGGTATCGCCGAGGTGCTGTTGCACCACGCGCTGTCCGTCATGGGCGACCTCGCCCGCAACATGCATGCCATCGGTATCGACCCCACCGACCTGGCCCGCACACTCGCCGCTTACACCACGGAGCCGCCCGCCATCCAGCCGGCTTCCTTCCGCCCGCTGGGCTGACCGGCCCGCCGCCATAAATAATCTTCTGTGGCCATGATGTGATCGGCGGAGGCAACTCGGACAGCGCGCCGCCGCCATGCGACAGTTGGATGTCCGATGTGGCGGCGACGGGGAGTGGTAAGTGACCCTGCGGAAACGGGAACCGAACACGAGACAGCCTCGGTCCGGACCTGCCAGCGCGTTGCCGGCGGTGGCCGGTTTCTCGACCAGGCCGGTCATGACCAGGGCCGGGGACTGACGCCGACCGTGCCGTCCGACATGCCCTCCGCCGGCTCCGCACCCGCCGGCCTCACCAGCCTCACCGGTCTCACCGGTCTCACCGGTCTCGCCGGGCGGGCGGAGGCACCCGGTGTGCTCTCGGCCGGGCGTCACCTGCGCGCGCCGGAAATCGTCGAAGCGGCCGTCCTCGTCGACCTGGTGATCGCTATCTGCCTGGTCGCGCGCTTCCTTCCGCTCGGTTGGGTGCTGACGATCCCCGCGGCGGTCCCGGCGGCGGTGCTGGCCGCGCGCTGGCGGCTGCGCACGGCCAGCACGGCGATATTCACGGCCATGGCGGTGGCCGTTCTCCTCGGCGGCACCGGGTTCGCGATCACCATCACCTCCTGCATGATGAACGGCACCGTGCTCGGCACGGCCCACCGTCGGCGGTGGGGTCTCCTGCGCACGGCAGCGGTGACCGTCGGCACACTGTGGGTGCCGGTCGCGCTTGTCATGGACGCGCTGTTCGGCGTTCTCACCCAGCTGCGCGGGCTGCTGCTCGCCGAGATCATCAACAGTTGGGACGGCGCCCGGAGCAGCATCGCGCGGCTCGGGATCACACCGGACAACCCCGGGCTGGCGGCGGCGGACTGGGTTGTCCGGTGGGGCACGACGCACTGGTGGGCGCTGCTACCGATCACGCTGCTGGCGAACACGGCGGTGAACGTGCTCGCCGCCGGAGTGGTCATCCGGCCGGTGACTGCGCCACCTCGCCGCCAGCGCACCATCCGCCCGGACCGACCAGCCGAACCCGCCGGGGTGGATACCCAGGCGCAGGACGGCGGGCAGTCCGCACCATCCGCGACCGCACGCACAGCCATGCCCACAGCCATGCCCACAGCCGCACTCGGGGCCACACTCGCGGCCACAGCCTGATACGCAGCCGCGGCCTCTTCCCGTGCGGCTCGAATCGGTGACGTACCGCTACCCGGGGGCCGCGCGGGACGCCGTCCACGATGTGTCGCTCACCATCCGGCCAGCGGAGTTCGTGGCGATCCTGGGCAGCAACGGGTCCGGGAAGTCCACGCTCGCCCGGATCATCGGTGGCTGGAGTCCCACCGACGGACAGGTGCTACGGCCCGGTGACTGCGCGCTCGGCCGGCCCGGCGGCACTTCCATGATTTTCCAGCGGCCGGAGTCGCAGGTACTGGGTGTGCGGGTCCGCGACGACATCGTGTGGGGCCTGCCGGAGGGTGGCCGGACGGTCGACGTCGAGGCTCTGCTGGCGAAGGTCGGGCTCGCCCAACTCGCCGACCACGAAACCGCGACGCTGTCCGGCGGGCAGCTACAGCGGCTGGCGGTCGCCGCGGCGCTCGCGCGGGCGCCACGGCTGCTCGTGTCCGACGAGTCCACCGCCATGGTGGACGCCGACGGCCGCCAGCAGCTCACCGAGCTGCTGGCGCGGCTTCCCGGCGAAGAGGGGGTCACGGTCGTGCACGTGACCCACCGCCGCGCCGAGGCGATGCGCGCACACCGCCGCATCACTCTCGACAGCGGCCGGATGACACCGGCGGACGGCGCGGCAGCCGGCCCGACCACCTGCGTGTCTGTCGATCCCCGCCCGGATCCGCGCCCAGGCCCACCCGCAGGCCCGTGCCAGCACGCCGAGGCGTCACCGCTGGTCTGCCTCAACGGTGTCGGGCAGATCTACTCCCCTCGATCACCATGGGCGCACCGGGCGCTGACCGACGTGTCCTTCCAGCTCGGCATCGGTGAATCAATCGTGATCAACGGCCGTAACGGATCGGGGAAGTCGACGCTCGCGGCCGTCCTCGCCGGTCTGCTCAGCCCCTCCGAAGGCGATGCCCACATGTCCGGCCGACCGCTGACCGCCTGTCCCGGCGAGATCGGACTGGCCGTGCAGCACTCCCGGCTCCAGCTGCTGGCACCCACCGTAGGTGCTGATGTGCGTGCCGCCGCCGGGGTGAGCGCGGCCGCCGCCGACGACGCGCTGGCCGCCGTCGGCCTGGATCCCGCGGTGTTCCGGGACCGGCGGGTGGAGAACCTCTCCGGCGGCCAGCTGCGCCGCGCCGCGCTCGCCGGGCTGATCGCCCGCCAGCCCCGCCTGATGATCCTCGATGAGCCGCTGGCGGGGCTGGACATCCCGTCACGGCGAACCCTCATCAAGGTGCTCGCGGACCTTCGCGTCCGCACCGGCTTGACGTTGGTCGTGATATCCCACGACTTCGACGGCCTGGCCGATGTGATCGAGAGAACGATCGTCCTGGACGGGGGACGCCTGGTCCACGACGGGCCTTTCCGCGGTGACCGGCCGCAGCGCGTGCCGGCGGCTGCCCCGCCAGCCATCGCCCGCGCCGGCGGCGTCCGGACACTCCCCCGACCGCGCCATGCGGTGGTCACCGCCAGCGCACAGAGCGCGGCAGTCATCGATACCGGGAGTCCCCGCGCCACCCCGGCGC